>JBIOVC010000102.1:0-6641 GCA_044867545.1 Hyphomicrobiaceae bacterium
GACGCCCACCGACCGGGCGCTGCAGGTCTCGGCCACCTCGGCTCGTGCCGAGCGGTGCGGCTTCTTCTTCGATCCGGCCAAGCTGCGCGGCAACTTCCTCGCGGCCGAGGCGCAGGCCGGTCTTGCCGGCCCCGACATGCAGAAGGTCGAGGGCGAATACGACACGATCCACGCCAAGCTCGCCGGTGTCATCGCCGCCGACAAGGGCTTCTGCACCGAGGCAAAGGCGCGCGAGATCAAGAAAGACCTGACCCGCCATCTCGCTGGCGACTTCTCCCCGCCCGGACGTCAGGCCGTGGCAAGCGGCGGCTGGCTCGAGGACATGCAGAATTCGCCGCGCAGCCGCGAGGTCCTGAACCGCGATTTCCTGACCGACCCGGACGCCAAGAAGACCAAGAAGGTCGAGTACTGACCAGCTTCGGCGTTCAGCCGCCCCGTTCATGGCGCAACAGCAGCTGCTCTGGATCGAAACGCTGCTCAAGCTCGCCGGCGGCCTGATGCTGGCCATATTGCCGCTGACCACCGCGCGCCTGCTCGGCCTGCCGGCCGGTACCTCCGGCTTCTGGCCGCGGCTGCTCGGCATCGTTCTGATCGGCCTTGCCGGAGCGGCCTTCGTCGAAGGCAGCGCAGCCGGCTCGCGCGGCCTCGGCCTCGCCGGAGCCGTCCTCATCAATCTGCTCAGCGCCGGGATGCTGATAGCTCTGCTTGTCGTCGACCGGGCGGCCGCCACCGCCCGCGGCCGCACGACGCTCTGGGCGCTCGCGGTCCTGTTGCTGGTGCTCAGCCTTTTCGAGCTGGCAGTCGCGTGAGCCCGCCTGCGGTCCGCTACCTGACGCCAAGCTTCTTCTGCAGGCTCGACGACGAGGTCGTGTACTGGAACAGCAGCTTCTTGTCCGGATGCACGTAGCCGTGCGCCGCGTGCGCCATCAGCGCCGCCTCGTGGAAGCCGGACAGGATCAGCTTGAGCTTGCCCGGATACCAGTTGATGTCGCCGATCGCGAAGATCTGCTTCTCGCTGGTCTCGAACCGCTCCGTGTCGACCGGGATCAACTCGTTCTCGAGATTGAGGCCCCAGTTTGCGACAGGGCCGAGTTTCATGGTGAGGCCGAAGAACGCGAGCAGCATCTGCGCCGCGATCCGCGTCTCGCCCTCGCGGGTCTTCACGTCCACAGCCTCGAGCTTGCCGCCCGCCCCGTGCAGCGCCGTCATCTGCCCAATCACCAGCCTGATCGCACCGCTTGCCACCAGCCCCCGCATCTTCTCGACCGAATGCGGCGCCGCCCTGAATTCGTCGCGCCTGTGCAGCAGCGTAAGCGACTTGGCGAGCGGCTGCAGCGCAAGCGTCCAGTCGAGCGCGGAATCGCCGCCCCCGACGATCAGGATGTCCTTGCCGCGAAAGTCCTCCATGCGGCGCACCGCGTAGAACACGGAATGGCCTTCGAAGGCCTCGACGCCCGCAAGCGGCGGTCGCTTCGGCGTGAACGAGCCGCCACCCGCCGCGATCACGACGACCTTGGTGAGGAACGTCTTGCCGCGATCGGTCTTGAGCCGGATGCGGCCGTCGCCCTGGCGTTCCAGCTCGTCGACCCGCTCGCCGAGGTGGAATACGGGATTGAACGGCTTGATCTGCGCCATCAGCCGATCGGTCAGCTCCTGGCCGGTGACCACCGTCAGCGCCGGAATGTCGTAGATCGGCTTCTCGGGATAGAGTTCCGCGCACTGCCCGCCCGGCCTGTCGAGCACGTCGACGACATGCGCCTTGATATCGACGAGGCCGAGCTCGAATACCGCGAACAGCCCGACCGGACCCGCCCCGATAATGACGGCATCGGTCTCGGTCGGTGAGATGTCGGCGAGGGTCATGTCAATCGGCTTCGGGTTGAGAGCGCTCTGTCAGGGGATGCGCCGGGGCGGCGGCGCTCGGCTCGCGCGAGTGTATAGGACGGCTTCGTGCTCCGCGAGCACCCGGCGCGACGTCGCATCCGGCGCCGAAGCAGGAAGACTTGCAGTTAGAACTGCTTCTCCGGCACCTGCACGACGAGGCCATCGAGCTCGGCGGTCACCTTGATCTGGCAGGAGAGCCGGCTCTCGTCCCGCACGTCGAAGGCGAAATCGAGCATGTCCTCCTCCATCTGCGACGGCCCCCCCGTCTTCTCGGTCCAGGCTTGGTCGACATAGACGTGGCAGGTGGCGCAGGCGCAGGCTCCCCCGCACTCGGCCTCGATGCCGGGGATGAGGTTCAGCTTGGCAGCCTCCATGACGGTGATCCCTGGCTCCGCCTCGACCGTCTGCCGCGTGCCGTCCGGCTGAACGAACGTGATCTTCGCCATCTTCAGGAAATCCGCAGCAGCCAACAGGATCAGGATTGCCCGGGACCGGGCGCGCCCGCAGCCCTGTTAGACAGCAGTTCGCGCGAATTCAAGCTGCACCGCGACGCACCGCAGCTCGAAGGCCGCGTGATCGCGGTCAGGCGCGGGAAGGAGCGAGCGACATCACGAAGCGCACGACGTCCTCGAGCGCCGTGTGCAGCTGCCGCAGCATCTGCCGCCGATCGTCTCCGGCCGGGAGCTGCTCGGCCTTCTCCGCCAGGCCCGCCACCTCCCAGGCGCCGACCGCGCGGGCCGACCCCTTGATCGTGTGAGCGGCCTCCTGCCAGGCCCGATCCGTATCGGCGAACCGCAAACGGCCGAGCGTCACGGGGACCTCGGCGGCGAAGAGTTGCAGCACCTCCTGCTCGAGCGCCTTGTCACCGAGCGTGTAGCGCGACAGGTGCGTAAGATCGATCGGCGCCAGCTGGTGAGGCCGCCTGTCGTTGCTCGGCTGAGGATCACTCGCGCTCATGTGCCAACCCCGCTCGCCCGCAAGATGCGCTCCTGCAGGTTCACTCCCTCTCGCCACAACGGTTGATAAGTCCCGGTAAACCCGACCGTCCACGGCGATGTATTGAGCTCGATCAAGCCCGTATCGGTGCGGCCGAGTACGTGTTGTAAACCTTTCTTTTGCCTCAAAGAGTCCCTAAGCGGCGAGAGCTGTTGGAGCGGCGAGGCGCGTCAAGCCGCACGCCGTCAGCCTGAGGGGGGCGCCAACAGCGGCCGGGACACGGATGGCAGACTCCACTATCATCGCGTCGCGGCGCCGGACGGGCGAGGCTTTGGGCGGGCGGATGGGACAGTCCATCACCGATAGCGAACTGGATAAGCTGGTCGGTTTGGTCGGCACGGACAAGAAGACGTCCGCCGATCAGCGGCCTGCTGCTGGCGCCAGCGCAGAGGATGCCGCGAACCCGCCCCCGATCCCGGGCGGAAGCCTGAGCACCGCACAGCCCGATCCATTGACCGACGAGGACCCGGTCACCGAGGGCGGCTCCGACCGTCGCGCCGCTCGCCGCCGGCCGGCCGGTCCATCGCGCAGCCGCATTGCCGCCAACGACGATGCTCCCTCGATCGGCGGCCTCATCTATGCGCTCAACCAGCGCCCCTCGAACAGGCCCTACAAGGTCGCCGCCCTCACCAGCATTGTGTGGGGCGTGCTGACGCTGGGCTTCGCCGCGGTCTACCTGACCACCATCATCACCAGTGCCGACTCGCTGATCGCCGTGCTCGCCCGGTTCGAGACGCTGACCGTCGCCGCAACCCTGATCTGCCCGATCGGCATCTTCTGGCTGTTCGCCTACCTCGCCCAGCGCGGCGAGGAGCTGCGGCTCCGCTCCAACGCGATGACAGAGGTGGCGATCCGCCTCGCGGAGCCCGACCGCATGGCCGAGCAGTCGGTCGCCTCGCTCGGACAGGCCGTGCGCCGCCAGGTATCGTTCATGAACGACGCCGTGACGCGCGCGCTGGGCCGGGCCGGCGAGCTGGAGGCGCTCGTCCACAGCGAGGTATCGGCGCTCGAGCGCTCCTACGAGGACAATGAGCGCAAGATCCGCAACCTGATCCAGGAGCTCGCCGGCGAGCGCGATGCGCTCGTGAACACCAGCGGCCGCGTCACCGACACGCTCAAGGTGCTGGGCGACGAGGTCCCGGCGCTGATCGACAAGCTCTCCAATCAGCAGCTGAAGCTCGCCGAGATCATCGAAGGCGCCGGCCAGAATCTGACCGCACTCGAGTCCGCGATCGGCACGCAGAGCGACCGGCTCGAGACCACTGTTGGCGAGCGCACGCATCACCTCGAGGTCGTGCTCGACGGCTATCGCGAGGCGATCGACGCAACCATCGCCGGCCGCACCGAGAACATCCAGACCGTGTTCGAGGAGTATGCCCGCGCGCTCGACACCACGCTCGCCAATCGCGCCGAAGCCCTCGACATCCAGCTCGTCGAGCGCACCAGGGCGCTCGACGAAGCCTTCATGGAGCGGCTGCAGCTCTTCGACGACTCGATCATGCGGTCGACCATGGCCGTCGACGGCACCATCAGCGAGAAGGCAGCGACGCTGTCCAACGCCATGGACCAGCACGCCAGGAACCTCACCGAGGCGCTGGGCCGCCAGGCGCTCGAGCTCGACGAGAACCTGATGCACGGCATCAACGCCGTGCGCCGCACGAGCGAGAGCATCGCCCGCCAGTCGATCAAGGCAATCGAGGGCCTCGCCGGCCAGTCGGACCTCTTGAAGCGCGTCTCGGAGAATCTGCTGACGCAGATCACCACAATCGCCAACCGCTTCGAGAACCAGGGCCACACCATCATGTACGCGGCCAACGCCCTCGAGTCGGTCAATTACAAGATCGACAAGACGCTGCAGAACCGCCATGTCGAGCTGAACCAGACGCTCGACCGGCTGACCGGCAAAGCCGACGAGCTGAACGATTTCATGCACGGCTACACGCACCAGATCGAGACCTCGGTCACCGCCGCCGAGCAGCGCACGCGAGCCCTGACCGCCGACCTGACGCAGACCGCGGAGGAACGCTCCCGCTCGGTGCTTTCCGATCTCGAGCGGCTGAAGGCGTCCGCCGCCGCCGACACCCACCGCGCGCTCGATGACCTGCGCACGCAGTTCTCCGACGTGACCCGCGTGATGTCGGAGGGGATCGGGTCGATGTCCTCGCGCTTCACCGAGACCTCCCAGGACGCCCGTCAGCGCACGTCCCAGGCCGCCGCCGAGCTTGCGAGCGAGCAGGAGCGGCTGCGCGCCCAGATCGACAGCCTGCCGCAGGTGGGCCGCGAGGGCGCCGAGGCGCTGCGCAAGTCGCTGCAGGACCAGCTCCGTGCGCTGGACCAGCTCTCGAGCCTCACCCTCCGCGAGGCCCATGCGCGCGACGTCAACCGGCCGTTCGTGACCGCCCTGCCTTCCGACAAGCCCCGTGCCGAGAAGTCGCGCGCGCTGAGCACGCTCAGCTATCACCTTGCCGAGGAGATGCAGAGCCGCGCCCGTCCTCAATCTGCCGGTGCCGCGGCGGCCGATGGCGGCCAGCGCGACGGCTGGTCGCTCGGCGACCTGCTGAAGCGCGCCTCCCGTGATGACGAGCATGGTGCGCACGGCGGCGGCGCGAGCGCTCAGGCCTCCGGCCCATCCCCGGCCCCGCTCGACATCGACCGCCTCTCGCTCGCCCTCGATGCCAACACGGCCTCCGAGATCTGGGCCCGCCTCGGCGCCGGCCAGCGCGGCTTCATGGTCCGCAGCATCTATCCCCAGGAGGGCCGTGCGCTGTTCGACGAGTTCTCCCGGCTCTACCGCGAGGACAATGCATTCCAGCAGTCGGTCGGCTACTATTTCACCGAGTTCGAGCGCACACTGCAGGATGCCGAGCAGCGGGACCCGACCGGCCATACCGCACAGGCTCACCTGATGTCGGAGCACGGGCGGGTGTACCTGTTCCTCGCCCATGTCGCGGGCCGGCTGACCTGAACTCGCCAGGTGCCGCGTACTCGGTGGCCGCCGATGCCAGCCACGCTCCTCTCCGTCGACGTCGAGACCTGGCCGATCGCCGGCGAGTTCGTGATATCGCGCGGTGCCAAGTGCGAGGCGGTCGTCGTAGTTGCCACCGTCACCGACGGCACCCACCGGGGCCGTGGCGAATGCGTGCCCTACGCACGCTATCGCGAAACCCCCGAAGGCACCGTCGCCGCAATTCGCTCGACCACCGCCCCCCTCGACCGCAGGCTCCTGCAGCAGGCGCTCCCGCCGTCCGCCGCCCGCAACGCGCTCGACTGCGCGCTGTGGGACCTCGAGGCCCATCGCCTCGGTACGTCAGCCGCCGCACTCGCCGGCACCGCTCCACTGCGACCGGTCATCACCTGCTACACCTTGAGCCTCGGCCCACCGGAGGCGATGGCGGAGAAGGCCGCGAGCCTGCCGCGCCACCCGCTCCTCAAGCTGAAGCTCGGCGCGCCGGGAGATGAGCAGCGCATGCGCGCCGTGTGGTCGCGCCGCCCGGACGCCCGCCTTGTCGCCGATGTCAATGAGGGCTGGTCGGCCGAGACGGTCGGCCCGCTGCTCGCAGTCGCCGCAGAGTGCGGCATCGAGCTCGTCGAGCAACCCCTGCCCGAGGGTGAGGATGGTGTGCTGGCGAGGATAGAACGCCCGGTCCCCGTATGTGCGGACGAGTCGGCGCACGCCGCTTCAGGGCTCGCCGCGCTTCGCGACCGCTACGACGCGGTCAACATCAAGCTCGACAAGACCGGCGGGCTGACCGGTGCGCTGG
>JBIOVC010000103.1:0-2316 GCA_044867545.1 Hyphomicrobiaceae bacterium
GAACGTTCCCGCTGACCGATCCGTTGCTGCGGATGCTGATCAGGTGCTTGACGGTGACCTCGCCCTGCAGCTCGCCCTGAATATCGGCACTGTCGGCGCGGGCGGTGCCGTAGAACCTGCCGCCTTCACGGACGAGCAATTGGTTCGCCGAGACGTTGCCCTCGACGTAGCCGTAGATCTCGACCTGTCGGCAGTTACGGACCTCGCCCTTGAGGAAGGTATCCGCGCTGATCACCAGCAGTCCTGGAGTTGAACTCACCTAAGCTCTCCACTTCCCGACGCCGTGCCAGCCTGGCCCCGACCGCACGCGGACTAATACACGCCACACACCGCTCACGATGATGCACTCTGTGTCGAAATTCAGGAACGGCCGGTAATCAGAGGATTCCGGCGAGCCAGGACAACGACCTCTGGTTGTATGTTCCGGCAATGTTCCATCCCGGCAGATGCTGTCAAGCAGCGGGTCGGCTCGCGGCTCACTCGGGGATACGTAGCGCGCCCTGATCATCCAAGCGCCAGAACGGGTTGTGCGCGACCTCCCAGAGGTGCCCATCGGGATCGGCGAAGTAGCCCGAGTAGCCGCCCCAGGAGGTCTTGTGCGCCTGCCGCACCAGGCGACCACCCGCGTGGACGGCCTCGGCAAGCACGCGATCCACCTCCGCCTCGCTCCTCGCATTGAAGGCGAGCGCAATGCCGGAGAACGCCGGAGGCGTGTTTGGCACGCCCGCGTCGTCGGCGAGGTTCTGCCGGTCCCACAGCGCAAGCGCCATGCCGACGAGCTGGAAGAAGGCAACCTCCGCCTGGCTCGCAGATGAAGCATTCCAGCCGAGCGCCTCGTAGAATGCCCGCGAGCGTGCGACGTCGGCGACGCCCAACGTCACCAGAGTAAGCCGCTGGTCCATTGAATGCCCTCCTGGCGTCCCTGCCGTGCTTGCGTTTAGCCCCTTGGGTTCCGGCCACTACCGGCTGCGCCGTCGCTCGCCCGCTCCGCTCTCCTCCCTTATCTGCTCCTGGATTTCGGCAATCAGTTGCGCACGGTCGGTCTCGAAGCGGCGAATGAAATCGCGACCGATACTGCTTTGCTTGCTGTTCCTCGCTCCCCACACCGTCATCTCGACCAGCATCGGTACCAGGGTGACGGCTTGCTGTGTGGGCCGATAAACATACTGTCGTGCGTCGGCTTCATCACGCTCCTTCGTGACTAGGCCGCGTTGCTCAAGCCGCTTGAGGCGATCGGCCAGGACGTTGGTTGCGATGCCCTCCTCGCAGGCCAGAAGCTCGCCATAGCGCCGGCGCGATCTGAGCAGCAGGTCGCGGAGCACGATCAGTGTCCAGCGGTCACCGAATATCTCAAGCGCGAAGTTGAGCGGACAGGTCGAGCGTGCTTGCCGATCGGAGCGGGACATGCGATCGGTCTTCCACTTTTTCCTTGCATTCCGCAAGCGAGTATCTATGGTTTTCACTTGCGTAATGCAAGTGAAAGGATCTCACTATGGCGATCACCGGCGGCTGTCTGTGCGGACGGGTGCGTTACGAGTTCGGCGAGGAGAGTGGCGGCGGCCACTGCCACTGTATCGACTGTCGCAAGAGCAGCGGGACCGGGCATTGCTCCCACATGATCGTGCCGGAGCCCTCATTCTCCGTACACGGTGAGGTGAGGTTCTTCGACAAACCCGCCGACAGCGGCAACATGGTGAGCCGCGGTTTTTGCCCCAACTGCGGCTCGGCGCTCTACTCCTTGAACGTCGGCATGCCGGGCGTCGTGTTCGTGCGGGCTTCGAGCCTCGATGATCCGGAGGTGTTCAGGCCACAGATGATCGTCTACACCAACCGCGCGGCTTCGTGGGACCACATGGACCGATCCCTGCCGGGCTTCGTCGGCATGCCATCTCGCGACGAGGCGGCCAAGACGCTTTCAGCGGGTTAGGCGCTCTCCGATCGAGATCGAATCGCCCGTTGTCATCCCGGCCGGAGCGAAGCGGAGAGCCGGGATCCAGGGGCCAGGACCCCGTGCTTGGCTCTGGGTCCCGGATATTGCGCCGCGCGCAAATTCCGGGATGACAGGATGGTGCGGTCAAAGTCGGAAAGACACTCGCGCGGCGCGGCATTGCGGCCTTTGGCGGCGTCACATCGCCTTCGGGCCGCGGCCGATGGCGGCGATGCCGGTGCGCGAGACCTCGACCAGACCGAGCTCCGTCATGATGGTGATGAACCGCTCGACGTCGATCGAGCGTCCGGTCAGCTCGAACACGAAATGCTCGATCGAGGCGTCGATGACGTTGGCCTTGAAGATCTCGGCGAGCCGCAGCGCCTCGA
>JBIOVC010000104.1:0-9099 GCA_044867545.1 Hyphomicrobiaceae bacterium
GAGCGCGCGGAAGATGTGGCCGACGCCCAGCAGGTTCTGCACGTAGAAGAAGACGCGCATGCTTTATTCGGCGGCGACACGGACCTCGGCGCGCTCAGCGTCCTCGCCAAGCGAAGAGCTGAGCAACCGGCTCAAAGTCTCGACGCCTGCGCCCGTGTCGAAGGACTGGCGGACGTGCCGCTCGGCAGCGGCGCCAAGCTCGGAGCGCAAGGCCGGATCGCGCATCAGCCGCTCGATCGCCGCTGCCAACGCCTCGGGATGCTCGGGTGGCACCAGCAGGCCGGTCACCCCATCGCGAACGAGCTCTGGCACCGCGGCGGTATCCGTCGAAATGCAGGCGACGCCCTGGCTCTGGGCTTCCATCAGGACGTTGGGTATGCCGTCACGGTCGCCGTTGCCGGCGATGCGGCAGGGCAGCACGAAGATGTCGGACGCCCGATAGGCAACAAGCACGTCCCGCTGGCTCTTGGGTCCGGCCCAGACGATGCGGTCGGCGATGCGCAGTGCTCTAGCCTGGGCTCTGAGCTTCTTCAGCTTCTCGCCACCGCCAACGTGGGTGAACGTCCAGGAGAGGTCCGGCGGCAAGCGCGACAAGGCCTTGAGCAGGATGTCGAAGCCCTTCTTCTCCACGGCACGACCGACCGCAAGCAGGCGCACGGGGCGGGCGGAATCGGATCCGTCGCGCGGCTCGGGCGGTTTACCGGAGCGCGGGAACCTCGCGAGGTCCAGTCCGTGATGGACGAGATGGACTTTGGAGGCATCGTCCGCATGCAGGGTGAGATGGGCGCGGCCGGCCCCGGTGCAAGTCGTCACCCAGCGCGCCGCGCCGACGTTGGCGGCGAGCTCCCAGCCCCGTGACGTCCAGATGTCCTTGGCGTGGGCGGAACAGCTCCAGGGCGTGCCCGTCATGATGCTGGCATACCGCGCCACCGCCGAGGGCGTATGGATGAAGTGGGCGTAGAACCAGCGGGCCTCAGCCGGAAGCTCGGCGGTCAACACCAGCGCTTGGCCGAAGCGCCGCACGCGGTTGGGGGTCGGGTCGCGAAGGAGATCGCGCGCCCAGGTGCGCAGAGCCAGCCCGAATCCGGGAAACCGCCGTGCGACCGCCAGGGACCGCAGCACGCGCAGCGGCTCCTGATAGAGATACTCGGGAAGATAGGTGACGGGTGCGCGGATCTCGGCGTGGATCGGGTGATGAGTGGGATCTGTCGGGTGGCGCAGCGAGAAGATGGCGAGCCGATGCCCCGCCTGCTCCAACCCCAGCAGCTCCTGCGCGATGAACGTCTCCGAGAGGCGCGGGTAGCCTTTCAGGATGACGGCAATCAGTCCGGCCATCGATGGCGCCCTCAAGCCGAGATCGGCTCGAGCCGGCGCTCGGTCGATCCGGCCGTGAGGCCCTCGAGCGTGCTCGAGATGCGCTCAAGGCCGTTGAGATCGATCCTTCTGCCGCCCTGCGACGGGCGCTTGCGGTCGAGCAGCGCTCGCAGCGACGCCGCCATTCGCCTCGGGTCAGCCGCCTGGTCGGCATCGAGCAGATCAACGAGCCCCATCTCGGCAGCGCGCTCGGCGCGGACAGCCTGCTCGCGACGCGGGAACGTCCTCGGCACCAGCAGAGCCGGCTTGTCGAACGACAAGATCTCGCAGAACGTATTGTAGCCGCCCATGCTCACCATCGCCTTGGCATCGGCCATGAGCGTCTCGATCCGGTTGTCGAAATCGATGACGGTGATGTCCTTCAGGAATGACGCGCGGGCGTGAATCTCCTGACGCTCGTCGCCGTTCATGAACGGTCCGAGGATCAGCACGATCGGCAGCGGGTAGTCGGGATCGATCTCGCGCGCCGCGAGCACCTGATGCATGAGTGCCGCCCCATCGCCTCCGCCGCCCACCGTCACCAGCACATAGGCCGGCGGCAGTTGCTCGGCGGCAAGTGACGGAGTCTGGGATTCGGTGCGGCGAAGGTAGCCCATGTACCGCATCCGGCTCCGGACACGCGGGGGGACGTCTAGTCCGCAGAACGGGTCCCAGAAGCTGGCGCAGCCGTAGACCCAGATCTGGTCATAGAGCTCCTCGACGCGGTTCATCGCGTTGGTCTTGCCCCACTCGGCGCGGATCAGCTCGGGTCCGTCCAGCACCTCGCGCAGTCCAAGCACCAGCCGGCAGCCGCACATCTTGAGGTAGGCGAGCGTCGGCTCGAGCTCCCCTTTCAACCCAAGCGGCTCCTTGTCGACGATGAAGACGTCCGGGCGGAAGATCTCGGCGGCGCTCTGGATGATGGCGCGCCGCATATGCAGGGTATCGCTCAAATCGATGTGCTCGGCGAGCGAGGTATAGTTGCCGTTGTAGAGCTTGATGACGCTCGGCACCTTGATGAAGTCGACACGGGCGCGGAAGTCGAAGGCGCCGGCAATCGAGGAGCCGGAGACGATGAGCACATTGAGCTGCTTCGACCGCTCGACAAGGGCGTGCGCGATCGCGCGGCTGCGGCGCAAATGGCCGAGACCGAACGTATCATGACTGTACATCAGGACATTGGTGTGATCGCCGCGCATGCCGGTGGCCCCCAGTACTCGCGCCAACAGACTCTCAGGTGCTCCGCCGATCACCTTTGGGAAGGTATAGCCGGAGGCATATTGGCCGAAAGCATCGAAATTCGTAAGCACAATTTCGTATACGCCGAGAATTGAATCGGAAGGTCACGGCTGTGTGACATGACGCAACCGTCAGAAGATAACGCCGAAAAGGCGCAGTGAATTCAGCCTGCTGTACTATTCTCCTCTCACTGGGTCGACGCAGTGCACTAGCAACGCTCAAGGCGCGGCCGGCACTCTTGAAGCGTGCGGCTCACCCCAATGTGACGGCGCGAGGGTCGTGATCGGAGCATCCGCTTCGTGGCTCCTCCTACAGAGCCATGTCCATGGTCGCCTCGAGCCCGGCTATGCATAGCGACCGCTGCATCAGGTCGCTTGTGAGCACGCCGCCGGACTTGTGCGCCGCATCGATCAAGGCTGAGAGGGCGACGCGCTCACCGAGAACACGGGACGCTGCGACCAGCTCGAGGATGCGTGCGCGGTTGGCCCGAAAGAACCTGCCGTAGACCCATCTGAAACCCTGCTTCTCACGCCGCCATTGCGTCGGCAGAGGCCGCAGCCGGTCGAAGGCGGTGCGCAGCTCGTGCTTGTTCCATTCGCCCACGAACTTTCGCCGATAGCCGGTGCGCAGAAAGGGCGCCAGACGATAGTCGAGCAGCGGGCTGCGGTTCTCGACGCTCGCCAGCATGGCGTTGCGGTCGTTCTGCCAGAGCCACTCCTGCAGGCGGCCGGCACGTGCATCGAGGATCAATGCGTCGTCGAGGCCGGAATCGAGCTCTCTTAGCGGATCGCAGTCGGGCGCTCGCAGCACCTCGGGCAAGCAGTAGCGGGCGAGCATGGGGTCGACCTCCGTCGCAGAGACTGGAGGCGCGCGTGTCGTCCGCAGCCAGTCCTCATCACCGGCGCGCTGGGCATCCCTGACCGCGAACCGGTGATGGCGATCCCAGTAGCCGGCGAAGACCTCGTCGCCGCCGGTCCCGTCGAGCACGACTCGCACATCGCGCGCAGCGATCGCCTCGTACATCTGCGGCATCGCCAGCACGTTGCCGATAGAGGGAAACGGCTTCTCCTGGTGCCGGCAGACGCGCAGGAACCGATCCATGCCCGATGCCTCGTAGTCGAGCGGG
Source organism: Hyphomicrobiaceae bacterium (assembly GCA_044867545.1). GTDB lineage: Bacteria > Pseudomonadota > Alphaproteobacteria > Rhizobiales > Hyphomicrobiaceae > DATLZB01. Next base: position 3,719 of record JBIOVC010000104.1, read on the forward strand.
ATGCGCTCCGCCTCGATCCCGAGCGCCTCGATGCAACGGCGCGCGTAGTCGGCGTCCTCGCTTTTTCCGGCATCGCCCGTGAAGCAATAGACGGCGTCCTGAAGTCCCGAGGCGACCAAGCAAGACAGAACCAGCGAGCTGTCGATACCGCCCGAGAGGAGAAGCCCCACCCTGCGGTCGGAGACGAGCCGGTCGAGGACGGCGGCGCGGATCATCTCCGCCGGGCTGTCGGCAGGCGGCTCGCGGGCGGCGTCGTCGGCAATGTCCAAGGTCCTGCCCGTGCGCACGTTCCACGCTCGCAGGTCGCAGTCGACGAAGCTGCCGGGCAACACCTGGCGGATGCCGTTGAAATGGGTATCTGCGCACGGACCGGGGTAGAGCCAGCCATGGGCAAGGTAGGTGTCGAGCGCAGCCCTGCGGAGCACGGGACGAATACCGAGGTAAGCGAGGATCGGCGCGATCTCCGAGGCAAAGCAGAGCGTGCGTTCGTCGGCATAGTAGTAGAGCGGCTTCTTGCCGTAGCGGTCACGGGCTGCGAGCAGCCGCTGCGACGCCTCATCCAGATGACAGAGCGCCCACATGCCGTTGGCGTCGCGCAATCCGTCGAGACCGCGCATGCCGAGCAGCTCGAACACGACCTCGGTGTCGCCAGTCGTATCGAAGGCGGCGCCACCCGCTTCGAGTGCCGCGCGCAGCGCCTTGAAGTTGTAGATCTCGCCGTTGTAGGCGAGCGTCCGGCGCCGCCGTCTGAAGGGCTGATCGGACCGGGCGTCGAGGTCGATGATCGACAGGCGATGGTGCGCGACCCCGACCGAAATGCAGGACCGATCCGGCGCACCCGAGCTCTCCAGCTCGAATACCTCGAAGCCGCTGGCGTCGGGACCGCGATGGCGGATCAGAGCGGCCGCCTCGCGCAGGCGGTCCTCGCCCACCGGACGGGCGCGCTCGACCACGAAGACGAAGCCGCACATCCGATGGTCGGCGGGCGCCGCTCCTCAGTGATATGGGTCGGCAGCGTCGCGCATGCCGTCGCCGAGGAAGTTGAACGCAAGCGTCGTGATGATGACCGGAACCATGGGCATCAGCAGCCACGGATAGAGCGCGATCGCCTCGACGTTCTGCGCCTCTGCGAGCATCACGCCCCAGCTCGTGACCGGCGGGCGCAGGCCCAGCCCCAGAAAGCTCAGCGCCGTCTCGCCCAGGATCATCGCCGGGATCGACAGCGTCGCCGAAGCGATCAGGTGGCTCATGAAGTTCGGCAGCAGATGGCGGCCGATGATGTGAGCCGGGCGGGCGCCCATCATGCGGGAGGCCAGCACGAAGTCGTCCTGCCGCAATGAGAGGAGCTTGGAGCGTACCGCGCGCGCCAGCCCCGGCCATTCCAGCAGCCCGAGAATGATAGTAATGCCGAAGTAGACCAGGATCGGGCTCCAGTTCGCCGGCAGCGCCGCCGACAGGGCGAGCCAGAGCGGCAGCTCGGGGATCGATCGCAGTATCTCGATCACGCGCTGGATGATGTTGTCGACCGTACCGCCGAAGAAGCCGGCAATACCACCAATGACGATGCCGAGAACAAACGAGATGGCGACGCCGACAAGACCGATCGTGAGCGATATGCGCGCGCCATAGAAGAGCCGCGAGAGCGTGTCGCGGCCGAGTCGGTCGGTGCCGGCCAGGAACATCGTGCCGTCGACGGGTGGACAGAGCAGGTGGAAGCTACCGGGAATCAGCCCCCAAAACCTGTACTCGTCGCCGAGGCAGAAGAAGCGAACCCGCTGCGGCCGGGTCTCGTCGGGCACGTACTCGCGCCTCAGCGTGTCCATGTTGAGGCTGTACTTCAGCGGGTAGACGAACGGCCCTAGGAGACTGCCCTCGTGGAACAGGCGAATGTCCTGCGGCGGCGCGTAGATGAACTCGGTGTGGCGGGTATTCAGGTTGTAGGGAGCGAGCACCTCGCTCACCAGGATCGACAGGTAGCTCACAATCAGGATGATGCCGGAGAGCACCGCGATCCGATGACGGCGGAAGCGGCGCCACATCATGCTCCACTGGGAAGCCATGTAGTAGCGCTCGAGCTCAGGCGTCATGGCCTCCGGCCGATCGGGATGGAACGGCCGGTCGGAGACGTAGTGCGGCAGCGGATCGCTCAAGCGCAGGCCCCCGTCATTCGAGCCGAATGCGCGGATCGAGCAGCGCCAGCGCGACGTCCGACAGGAACATGCCGACCACGGTGAGCGCCGCGAGAAACATCAGGAACGAGCCGGCGAGATACATGTCCTGGGACTGCAGTGCGGAGAGCAGCATCGGTCCCGTCGTCGGCAGCGACATCACGACGGAGACGATCACGGCTCCGGACACGATTTGAGGAAGCAGCGAGCCGATATCGGCGATGAACGGGTTCAGCGCCACGCGCATCGGATACTTGATGAGGAGTCGGCCCTCGGGCACGCCTTTCGCGCGCGCCGTGGTCACGTACTGCTTCTGCAGCTCGTCGAGCAGGTTGGCGCGGAGGCGGCGGATCATGCCGGCCGTGCCGCCGGTGCCGATCACGACCACGGGCACCCAGAGGTGCTCCAGCACCGACATCGCCTTGGCCCAGGACCAGGGCTGATCGATGTAGACCGGGTCCATCAAGCCGCCGATCGAGGTGCCGAACCAGACGTTCGTCAGATAGAGCAGGATCAGGGCCAGCAAGAAATTCGGCGTCGCGATCCCCAGAAAGCCCAGGAAGGTCAGTCCGTAGTCGCCCCAGCTGTACTGGTGGGTGGCGGAGTAGACCCCGATCGGGAAAGCCACCAGGTAGATGAAGACCACGGTGGCGAGCTGAACAACCAGCGTCAGAAACAGTCGATCGCCGACAACCTCGCTGACCGGCTGGTCGTACTCGAAGGACCAGCCGAGATCACCGCGGAGAAGGCCGCTCGCCCAGCTCCAGTACTGGAGATAGGTCGGCTGGTCGAGGCCGTAGCGCTGGCGCAGGAACTCGATGCGCGACTGGTCGATACTCTCGCCCGAGGCCTTGAGCTCCTCTATGTGGGTGGTGAGGAAGTCGCCCGGCGGCAGCTTGATGATGACGAACACGAGCACCGAGATGACGACCAGCGTCACCGCCATAGTGATCAGCCGGCGGGCGAGGTAGCGCAGCATCTCTAGTGTCCCGATTCCGAAGTTCGCCTGTGTTTGCGGCTAGGTCCCGGAGCGAACTTCGGAATCATAAGGGACACTAGAATCATAAACTTGCCAGTGTGATTCAGATCGAGAAATTCGCTCGGAACCGAGCCGCTTGATGGGGCGAATTTCTCGATCATCACACTAGGCGCCTTCCTTGGCGTCCGAGAACCAGAACGTGTCGGGCCGGAAGACACCGAAGTGGCCGCCGGGGTCCCAGGAGTAGATCGCCTTCTCCGGCACGTTGCGCAGCCGGTCGGAGACGACCACCGGCTGTGGCACCGCGTTGACGATGCCGATCGAGAGGACCTGATCGGCCGACAGCTCGAGAATGGCCCTCCACGCCGCCCTCCTTTGCTCATCAGTCTCGGCGGAGACCCAGTCGCCATAGTAGCGGATGAGCTGCTGCACTTCGGGCAGGTCACACTTCTCGCCCGCCTTGCCGCCAGCCAGGTAGTGGAGGCCCCACTGCGGCCAGTTGAGTTGATCGTCGTTGGTCGGCACGAACTCGTGAGGGGCAAACAGCGACGTCGCAATGCCGTTGTCGACGCCGGAGAACACGGACATCACCGTGGCGCCCGCCATGACGCGCTTGCGCAGCACCTCGCGCGTCTGCGGCTTGATGAAGAGGGAGACGCCGATCTGCGCCCAGGTATCGCGGACGAGCTCGAGCACATCCGAATGCTCGACGTCCTCGCCGGCAGTCTCGACGATTATCTCCAGCGGGCGACCGTCGGGCAGCAGCCGCATGCGTCCTTCCCGCCTGGTGAGGCCCACCTCGTCGAGCAGCTGGTTCGCGGTCTCGATGTTGAGCTTCGCCCAGCGGGTGCGGAGGTCCTCACTGTAGAGTGGACTGTCGGGAAGCAGCGTGTTGTTGCTCTCGCGACCGAGACCAAAATAGATCACCTGGTTGATCTCGCGCCGGTCGATAGCGAGCGATAGCGCTCGGCGGAAGCGCACGTCGCGGATCAATCCCCGCCAAACCGGGTCGACGGCGTTGAAGTTGAGATAGATCGCTACCTGCGAACCCCGGCTCTGGCGCCAGAGTCGGACCTTGTAGCCGTTGCGCAGCTCGGCGCGCTTCAAGAGCGTGTAGTTGAAGAACTGCAGGCCGCGCGACTGCAGCTCGGCCTCGCCCGCACCGACCTTGGCCGGTATCAGCTTGGGATTGACGATGGAGACCGCGACCTGGTCGATGTAGGGGAGCTGGCGGCCCTCGACATCGACGCGATGGTAGTAGGGGTTGCGCTTGAAGAGGAAACGGTCAGAGGGCGGCGAGGTCGAGTTCACCCAGGGATCGAGCGAGGGATAGTCCGGATTGTCGAGCCGCGTCATGCGGTCCCGATTGAAGTGCAGGTCGACCCAATCGCGGCGGTTGCGCTTCTTGATCTGCTCGTCGAGCTTCTGCGCGTTGGCGTAGCGCTTGTGGAAGCGTTTCAGATAGTGGGCGGGCCGATAGATGATGATCGGCGTGGCGGACGCCAGCGCGGGGAGGAGGAACGGATTGGGCTTGTGCCAGCGGTAGCGGATGGTGACCTCGTCTACCACCTCGACGACCGGGGGCTGGCCCTCCACCAAGAGCGCCCGATCGGGTCCGCCGGGCGAAAGCTCCTTGTTGAGCGCGACGTCCTCGATGAAATAGCGAAGGTCCTCGGTCGTGAAGGGCTCGCCGTCAGACCACTTGTGCCCGCGCCGCAGCACGAAGGTGAACTCGCGCTCGTCCTTCACCTCGAACGATTCTGCGATGTCGGGGACGATCTTGTAGTCGCGGTCGTAGCCGACGAGGCGGGCATAGCCGAATGCGCTCATGCGGCGGATGTCGTTGGCGCGGCCCATGAGCTGGGTCAGCGTGCCGCCGTAGCGGCCGACGGAGAGGCCGGGGCCGTCAAGCCTCGTCACCAGCGGCTCCGCGGGGAGGCGCCGCGCGATGGGCGGCAGCTTGCCCTCCTTGACCAGCGATGCGAGCTCCGGCGGCTCGATGTAGCTCCTATCTGCCGGCAAGGCCGATGGCGGCATCAAAGCGAGCGCCGCACCGGCGAGCAGCAATGGGCACGCCCGTCGCGCAATTCGCGCGCCTCGATCGGCAACTCGTTCGATGAACGTCATTGGGCCGCAGTCCTCCCCAACTCGATCTCCGCCCGCATCGGCAGGCCCGCCTTGTGTGCGCGCACGAAATGCCCGCCGCCGATATCGACCAGCGCCGGCAGCGCGCC
>JBIOVC010000105.1:0-3713 GCA_044867545.1 Hyphomicrobiaceae bacterium
CCGCGTCCCTACACCTGGAAGGCCGAGGGCGCCGCAATCCTGGAGAAGATCAAGCGCGCCCGCGCTACCCTCGACAAGGCCAGGGCAGCGTGAGTTATTGCAAGGCAATTGAGAGTCAGGACACTAGGGCAGAGGAGCTTCGGTGGGGCGCGTGTGCGTGGGGATGGCATCAGTGATTGTCGCGGGGGATGCCTTTGGTGGCGGCAATCTTCTGGTACTTGACGGCGGGCTTCAGAACCATGCCGGCCGAGAGCTCGTCGACCAGGCCGCGCTGGATCTCCTGCCAGGGCGTCTGGTGCGCCGGATAGAGATAGCCGCCGTGGCCCTGCAGCTCGGCGCGGCGGCGGTCGTATTCCTCCTTTGAGATGAGGATGTCCGCCGTGCGCTTGTTGAGGTCGATGCGGACGCGGTCGCCGGTCTTGAGGATGGCGAGGCCGCCGCCGGTGGCAGCTTCCGGCGAGGCATTCAGGATCGACGGCGATCCCGAGGTGCCGGACTGGCGGCCGTCGCCGATGCACGGGAGGGCGCTGATGCCCTTCTTGATGAGGTAGCTCGGCGGGCGCATGTTCACCACCTCGGCGCCGCCCGGATAGCCGACGGGGCCGGCGCCGCGCATGAACAGGAGACAGGTCTCGTCGATCTGCAGCGCCGGGTCGTCGATGCGCTTGTGGTAGTCCTCAGGGCCGTCGAAGACGGTAGCGCGGCCCTCGAAGGCATTGGGGTCTTGCGGGTTCTCCAGGTAGCGGGTGCGGAACTCCTCGGAGATGCCGCTGGTCTTCATGATGGCGCTGTCGAACAGGTTGCCCTTGAGGTTGAGGAAGCCGGCCTGCTCCTTGAGCGGCCTGGCGTAGGGGCGGATCACGTCGGGGTCCTGCACGATCCGTTCCGCGCAGTTCTCGCCGATGGTCCTGCCGTTCACGGTGAGCGCGCCCTTGTGGATCTTGCCCCCCCGCATCAGCTCGTTGACCACGGCGGGGACGCCGCCGGCACGGTGATACTCTTCGCCCAGATACTTGCCGCTCGGTTGCAGATTCACCAGCAGCGGGATGGCATAGCCCACCTTCTCCCAGTCATCGTTGTTCAGCTCAACGCCCACGTGACGGGCGATGGCATTGAAATGGATCGGCGCGTTGGTCGAGCCGCCGATGGCGGAGTTCACGACAATGACGTTCTCGAATGCCTCGCGCGTCATGATCCCGGAGGGCCGCAGGTCCTCCCACACCATGTCGACGATGCGCTTACCCGTCTCGTAGGCGATCTGGGCGCGCTCCTTGTGCGGGGCCGGAATGGCGGCACAGCCCGGCAGCGACATGCCGAGCGCCTCGGCCAGCGAGTTCATGGTGGAGGCGGTGCCCATAGTGTTGCAATGACCGGGCGAAGGCGCGGACGAGGCGACCAGATCGATATATTCGTCTTCACGGATCTCGCCCGCGGCGAGCATCTGGCGCGCCTTCCAGACGATGGTGCCGGAGCCGGAACGCTCGCCGCGGAACCAGCCGTTGAGCATGGGTCCGCCGGACAGCACGATGGCGGGGATGTCCACCGTGGCGGCGGCCATCAGCTGCGAGGGCGTGGTCTTGTCGCAGCCGGTGGTGAGCACCACGCCGTCGATGGGATAGCCGTAGAGGATCTCGACAAGCCCCAGATAGGCGAGGTTGCGGTCGAGCGAGGCCGTGGGCCGCTTGCCCGTCTCCTGGATCGGGTGCACCGGGAACTCGAAGGCCACGCCACCGGCCTCGCGGATGCCCTCGCGCACCCGCTGCGCCAGCACCAGGTGGTGCCGATTGCAGGGCGACAGGTCCGAGCCCGACTGGGCGATGCCGACGATGGGCTTGCCGGAGCTCAGCTCCTCGCGCGTGAGGCCATAGTTCATGTACCGCTCCAGGTAGAGGGCGGTCATGTCGGTGTTGGCCGGGTTATCGAACCAGGCGCGCGAGCGCAGTTTCCTGATCTGTTCGGGCGTGGGCTTGATGGGCATGGCGCTTCCTGAGCCGCGTGTAGGTTGGGTCAAGCGAAGCGCAGACCCAACACCTTCGAGGTTGTGCCCTGAAAGCGTTGGGTCTTCGCTCCGCTCGACCCAACCTACATCTCGGCTTAACCAACTGCTAGGTCGCGCTTGGCGGCCTGCTATGGCAATATCGCTGCGATGGACCGGTCCGCCCTGATCGAGGTTCTGAGGAAGTACGACGCCCCGTTGCGCCAGAACGGTGCGACGGGCCTCTACATTTTCGGCTCGCGCGCCCGCGGTACGCACCGGCCCGACAGCGACCTCGACCTTTTCATCGATTATGATCGGGAGGTACGCGTCCCCAACCTTTTCCGCCTCATGCGGATCGAGGAAGAGATCTCGGCGGAGCTGGGCCTCCCTGTGACGATCACGACGCGATACGCGCTCCATCCCCTGATGAAGGAGCGGATCGAGCGTGACGCGATCAGGGTGCTTTGATGACCAAGGACCCAACCAAGGATCCCACAGTCGCCATTCGAGATTGTCTGGGGGAGATCGAGATTCTGCACCAGATAGTTGGCGCCACGACCCTCACCGCATTTAGAAGCGATCCGATCGTGCGCCGCGCGGCTGCATACGCCATCCAGACCATTTCAGAGGCCATTCGGCATCTGCCTGACGATTGGCTTGCCGATTACCCAACGGAGCCATGGGGGCAAATCAAGAGCATCGGCAATCGCATTCGCCATGAATACTTCCGCCTCGACGACGACATTCTGTGGGAGATCATGACGATGGACTCGCACGCTTTGAAGGGCGTGATGGAGGCGATGCTCGAACGGCATGCCGGCACCGGAAAGGGCAGCTAGCTGCGCGAGGACGGCGGAAGACTCCTCTTCTTCGGTGATCGATGCACTACCTCGATTACGACACCCGTCTCGCTGCCTACGCCGTCGTCGCGCGGGATGAGCACATCCTCCTCTCGCTCTGGAACGAGGTTGAGCCCGGCCAATGGACGATGCCCGGAGGTGGGGTCGAGCTCCACGAGACGGTCGAGGCGGCGGTCGTCCGCGAGCTGCGCGAGGAGACCGGCTACGAGGTCTCGCTCGTCCGCTTGCTCGGCGTCGACACGCTGCTGATCCCGGCCTCCGATCGGAGGTTGGCGACCGAGCGGCCGCTCAAAGCCGTGCGGGTCGTGTTCGAGGCAACGGTGAACGGCGGCGAGCTCACCCGCGAGCTCGGCGGCTCGACCGACGAGGCCCGCTGGATTCCGCTCGCCGACGTTCCGACCTTGCCGCGCGTCCCGCTTGTAGACGTGGCCCTGGCCATGTGGCGCGCACACCGGGTCGAGCGAAGAGCAGACCCAACGCGCCGATAGCGACATTCACCATGCGCCGGATCTGGACGGTACGGCGGGGGCCGGAGCGCCCTGCTCAGGCTGGCTCCGCGCGGCCTTGCGGGCGAGGTGCTCGACCGCGGTTTCCAGCACCGGGTCGGCGTCGTTCGAATAGGGGATGGGCCGCGCCACCTCGATGTCCGGCGCCACGCCCGGTCCCTCCAGGACCTCGCCATCAACCTCCAGGCCCGTCACGGCCAGATAGAGCAGGTTGCCACCCGGCATGGCGAATGCCGCGGCGGCGCTGACGGCGCCGGCCGTGCGGGTGCCGAACAGCGGTCCCTGGCGCTCGCGCTTGTAGGCGTGCGCGAACAGCTCGGCGGTGCTGCGCGTGTGGTGGTCGATCAGGATCGCGGTGCGCCCTCGCAC
>JBIOVC010000106.1:0-8566 GCA_044867545.1 Hyphomicrobiaceae bacterium
CCGAACTATGCCGAAGCGCATAAAGCGTGGAAAGCTGCGGCCCAGCGCACGGTGGACAACGCGCACATGCGCTACTTCATCGTGCACATGCATCGCCTGCTCGACCCGGCCACAACGGGAGGAACCAAGGCGGCCGGCTGACCGGATCGGCGCAAGACGATCCACCCGCCGCCTCCACAAGAGATCGCGTGTCTCGACCCCAATCGCACGCCGGCCAGAAACCTGGGCCCCTGAAGCTCGACGCGCGCGCGCGCGGGCTGCTTCAGCGTTTTCTCACCGACTGGGTGTGGCCGCGATGGCGGGCGCTGGCCCTCTCGCTCGCGCTTACCGCCGCGCTCGCCGCCGCGTCAGGCGCGTATCCGCTCATCATCAAGACCTCGTTCGACACGCTGCTGGCGGGCCATACCGGGGCCGTTCCCTTTGTGCTCGGCGCAATCGTCGTCGTCACCACGCTCAGGAGCTTCCTGCTCTATCTGCAGACGGTCGCGACCAACCGCATCGTGATGCGGATGACGACCGACATCCAGAAGCGGACGTTCGCGCATCTCGTCGAGGGTGATTTCGAGCAGCTCACACGGGAGACGCCGGGGCAATTCGTGTCGCGGCTTACCAATGATATCACCTACATCCAGCAGGCCGGGCAGGCGGCGCTCAATACCGCGATCCGCGATACGCTGCTGATCGCAGTCTACGCCTGCACGATGGTCTACCTCGACTGGCTGATGGCGCTGGTCGTGCTCGGCGTCTACCCGATCGCGGCAATGCCGATCGCAATCCTGAGCACCCGGCTGCGGCGGATCGCGCGGCAGACGCAAGACCAGCTCGGCGACATGACCTCGCTGCTCACCGAGCAGCTCTCGGGCGCGCGGCTGATCAAGACCTTCCGGCTCGAAGGCTATGCGAGCCAGCTCGTCAACGCGAGCTTCGAGCGCGTGTTCGCGCTCAAGATGCGGGCGGTGCGCAACCGCGCGCGCGTCGACCCGATGCTGGAGGCGCTCGGCGGGCTCGCGGTCGCCGGCGTGCTGGCGCTCGCCTACTGGCGCATATCGAGCGGGATCTCCACGGTCGGCGACTTCATGGGGTTCGTGACGGCGCTGCTGATGGCGGCGCAGCCGATCCGCGGGCTCGGCAACCTCTCCGCCCGGGTGCAGGAGGGCCTCGCCGCGGCCGAGCGCGTCTACCAGCAGCACGACCAACCGCCGACGGTGGTGGACCGCCCTGGTGCGCGGCCGCTCGTGATCTCCAACGGCTCGATCTCGTTCGAGGACGTGGGATTCACTTATCCAGCAGGACGGCAGGCGCGTGCGGTGCACGGCTTCACGCTAAGCGTGCCCGGCGGCCAGACCGTAGCGCTGGTCGGCCGCTCGGGCGGCGGCAAGTCGACGATCATCAATCTCGTGCCGCGCCTGTTCGACGTCGATACCGGCCGGATCACGATCGACGGGCAGGATATCCGGGACGTGACGCTCGAGAGCCTCAGAGGCTCGATCGCGATCGTCAGCCAGGACGTGACCCTGTTCGACGACACCATCTGCGCCAACATCGCGCTCGGCCGGCTCGATGCGGCGTATGCCGAGATCGTGGTCGCCGCCAAGGCGGCGGCGGCACACGAATTCATCATGGAGCAGCCGAACGCCTATGACACCCGGATCGGCGACCGCGGATCACGGCTGTCGGGCGGGCAGCGGCAGCGGCTCGCGCTCGCCCGCGCAATCCTCCGGGACGCGCCGATCCTGCTGCTCGACGAGGCGACGAGCGCGCTCGATACCGAGTCCGAGCGGCTCGTGCAGGAGGCGCTGGCGCGCTTCACGCGGAACCGCACGACGCTCGTCATCGCGCACCGGCTCTCGACCGTGCAGAACGCCAACCTCATCTGCGTTATGGATGCGGGCGAGATCGTCGAGGTCGGAACGCACCGCGAGCTCTATCAGCGCAACGGCGCCTACACGCGGCTCTGCGAGGCACAGTTCCTGGTGACGGCAGAGGCCCCGTAAGCGGCTATTCCCGTCTCAGCACGTCGTTCACCAGCCGGTTCGCCCAGCCCTTGGCGTGGAAGGAGCGCTTCAGCTCGTCGGCATCGTAGACGTCGTCGACCCAATCGAAGAACGGCATCGGGTGGCGGCGGTTGTACTCGACATAGCTGTCGAAGAATTGATCGAGGATTCCGGTGTCGGCCTGACGGATGTGGCCGTAGCGCAGCGACAGCTCGGCCCGCGCCTTCTCGAGCGGCACCCGTTCCTTCGTGAAGCGATAGAGCACGCTCATCAGGCCGGCCCGGTCCGCGCCCGACTTGCAGTGCATCAGCATGGGGTACTCGATGCGCTCGAACAGCTCGCGCGCGGCCGTGATCTCGGTGCGGGTCGGGGCGGCGCGCGAGCGGACCTGGAAGTTGACGAGGGTGATACCGTGGCGCCGGCAGGCCTCCTGCTCCAGCCAATAGCTGCCGCAGTGCCGCTCACCGCGCAGGTTGACGATAGTCTTGATCCCCTGGCGGGCCATCCAGCGGATGTGATGGGGGGCAGGCTGCGCCGAGCGCCATGCGCGAGCGCCGAGACGATGGCGGTTGACGTAGATCATGCGGAAAACGCCGTGATCCACGAACAGCATGTCGAGGTAGGATGCTGCCGGCCCGAAGGCGCTACGCATCCAGTCCGGGGCGCCGTCGATGAGCGACTGGCGCCAGCCGCTGGTGACGCGCTTGATCGCCCGCTTCGCCTGTTTTGCTAAGCTTGCCATCCGTCCCGTTCACTGGTGCCGACAGATACAAATTCACGCTCCACCGGCCTATTTGGCGAGGCAGGATACTCGGGTCGCGTCCCGTTTGCTTTTGCTGCATAACCGCTATAGAGACCATGAGCAAGACGTCTCCGCCGGTTGCGACAGTCCCTCACGGCAGCGCCTAGCCCGCACTTCGAAGATTGGCTCGACGGTCCATGGACAAAGCGCAGCTCCATCGCTTCGCAGGCCGCACCGTCGGACGCTACATGGAGTTCGTCTTCCGCACCTCGCGGCTCGTCACCGAACCGGCGGATTTGGCGGCTCACCTCCAACCGTATACTCCCTTCATTCTCATCACCTGGCACGGCCAGTTCCTGATGGTGCCACCGATCGTACCGGTCACAATGCCGGTACGGTACATGGTGGCCAAGCACGGTGACGCAGAAGTCATCGCCCAAATGCTCACCTACTTCGGTCTCGGATTCGTTCGGGGTGCCGGCGCCGGGCCAAGGCAGAAAGACCGGGGCGGCGCTCAGGCGCTGCGTGGGGCGCTCAAATGTCTCGGTGATGGCGGTTGCTTCGGCATGACCGCCGACACCGCGCCCGGTCCCGCACGCCGCGCCGGCGAAGGCGTGGTGACGCTGGCGCGCCTCTCCGGCCGCCCGATCATACCCATTGCCACAGCCACCAGCCGGTACCACGCGCTCAACACCTGGAGCCGGATGACGGTCAACCTGCCGTTCGGCCGGCTCGCGGGCGTCATCGGCGACCCGATCTGGGTCGACCGGAACGCTGACGCGGCGGCCGTCGAGAGCGCGCGTCAGGCTGTGGAAAACGGCATCAATGCAGTCATGCAGCGTGCCTACGAGTTGGCCGGTGCTGATCCGGAGCGCGCAACCCCGGTGCCTGCCGGTGCTGCAGCTGCACAGGTCGCGCCTCCAGGACTTGGTCTCAAGACCTATTTCACCGCGATGCGGCTCGCGCAGCCCGCCGCGCCGCTGCTGCTCGGCTTGCGCGAGCGCCGTGGGCGGGAGGACGGCACGCGCCGGAACGAGCGTATGGGCGAGGCGCGCCGGCCGCGCCCGCAGGGGCGGGTCGTGTGGGTGCATGCCGCCAGCGTCGGCGAGATCAACGCCGTGCTGCCGCTCGCCGAGGCGATGCGCGAGCAGCGGGCGGACCTCGAATTCCTGTTCACGTCCGGCACCGTCACGTCGGCCGGGCTCGCCGCGCGGCGGCTCGGGCCCAACGACATCCACCAGTACGTGCCGCTCGATGCGCCGCAGTTCGTGCAGCGGTTCCTCGACCACTGGCGGCCCGACCTTGCCGTCTTCACCGAGAGCGAGGTCTGGCCCAACCTGATCGTGGAGACCGCCCGGCGGCGCATCCCGCTCGCGCTCGTCAATGCGCGGATGTCCAACCGGTCGTTCGGCCGGTGGAAGCGCTTCAGGAGCCTGTCGCGGCCGCTGTTCAGCCGGTTCGACGTGGTGCTCGCGCAGAACGAGAAGTTCGCCCGGCGGTTCGGCGAGATCGGCGCGCGGCGCACGCTTGCGGTCGGCAATCTCAAGATCGACGCGCCGCCGCCGCCGGTCGACGGGACCGAGCTTGCGCGGCTGAAGCGAGCGATGGCTCAGCGGCCGGCGTTCGTCGCCGCCAGCACGCACGACGGGGAGGAGCGGGTGATCGCTGCGGCTCACCGGCGGCTCGCGCGCGACCTTCCCGGCTTCTGCACGGTGATCGCGCCCCGTCATCCCGAGCGCGGCACCGAGATCGCCGAGCTGATGCGCGGCCTCGGCATGGTCGTGGCCCAGCGCTCGCTCGGCGTACTGCCGACGGCGGCGACCGATATCTATGTCGCCGATACGATCGGTGAGCTCGGCACCCTCTATGCCCTGGCGCCGGTCGCCTTCATCGGCGGATCGCTGATCGAGCGGGGTGGGCAGAACCCGATCGAGGCGATCCGGCATGGCGCCGTGGTGCTCACGGGGCCCAACTACCAGAACTTCCGCGACGCATACGCCGCGCTGCTGCGCCATCACGGCGCGCTCGAGGTGCGCTCCGCCGACGAGGTGGCTGCCGGCGTGGAGCGACTGATCGGGGACGAGGTGGAGCTTGCGCGTATGCGCGCCGGGGCGCAGTCCGCGCTGCTGACCCTTTCCGGCGCGCTGCCGCGCACGGTTGCCGAGCTGATCAAATTCCTACCCGAGGACAAGGGACTGCGGCGTGCCAGTTGACGAGCCGTCGTGGTGGTATGCGGAGCAAATGGACTGGCGGGCGATCGCGCTCAGGCCGGTCGCGGCCGTCTATGGGTCGGTGGCGGAGCGGCGGTTCCAGCGTGCCGAGCCGGTCGAGGTGGCATTGCCGGTGATCTGCGTCGGCAACTTCACGGCCGGCGGCACCGGCAAGACGCCGCTTGCATTGTACATCGCACGCGAGCTGAAGCGCCGTGGCGAGCGGCCGGCATTCCTGACGCGCGGGTACGGCGGACGGTGCGTCGTGCCGCACCGGGTCGATGCCGCAAACGATACGGCCGATGACGTCGGCGACGAGGCGCTCCTGCTCAGCCGCGAGGCGCCGACGTACGTTGCACGGGACCGCGCGGCCGGGGCGCGCGCGATCCAGGAGTCTGGCACGGAACGCGCGACCGTCATCGTGATGGACGACGGGCTGCAGAACCCGTCGCTCGTCAAGGACATCACCATCGCGGTCGTCGATGGGCGGCGTGGGTTCGGGAACGGCTCGGTGCTACCGGCCGGCCCGCTCAGGGCCCCGCTCGCGTTCCAGCTCGGGCTCGCCGACGCGATCGTCATCAATCGCCCGCCGGACAGCGCGCCGGTAGAGGTGAGCGCTGCCGGCGCATGGCTCAGGCAGCGCTTCCCGGGACCGGTGCTGGAAGCCCGGCCGCAGCCGGCCGGCGACACGTCGGTGTTCAAGGGCCGGGACGTGGTGGCATTCGCCGGCATCGCGAACCCGGGGCGGTTCTTCGCGCTTCTGGAGACCCTCGGGGCCCGGATCATCGAGCGGGTGGTGTTTCCCGATCATCACGTGTTCGCCGAGGCCGATGCGGCGCGCCTCATTGCGCTCTCCGATCAGAGCAACGCAGTGCTCGCAACGACGGAAAAGGATCACGTGCGTCTCGCCGGCGAGCTCGGCGCATGCGGCCTGCTTCATGCCCGCGCGCAGGTGCTGCGGATCGGCGTCACGTTCGATGAACGCGATGCGGAGCGGCTCGGCTCGCTGATCGAGATGGCGCTCAAGAGCAAGCGCGGCAACGGCGTGCGGCTGTCGCCGGCGCCGCGACCGCTGGAGCTCAACGGCCAGCGGGACGGCACCACGGCCCCGAAGAACGGCGGTGGTCGCTAGCGTCTCGGCTTGGACTCAATGGCCTGAAGCCAAGCTTCGAGCACCAAGGACCCCGCAATCCCGAGCAGGACGCCGGTTCCGCTGAACAAGAAATCCTCAAAGCTGGGCGTCCGGCCAGGCGAATAGTGCTGCAGGAACTCCATCGCGCCGGCATAAGCGAGCAGGGCGAGGAGGATCGGAACGAGGCCTCGCTCGCCATAGGCGATCGCCACAAGGAGCGCGGTGCCGCCGTAGGCGATCGTGTGCTCCACCTGGCTGCCGAGGTCCGTGTAGCCGCCGTGCCGTGCGATGGTATCGGCGGGCGCAAGCGACATGAAGGTTATCACCGCGACGCACGCCCACGCGGCAGGGCGGACGAGCGTCTTTCGACGGTCGACGATGCGTTGAAGCTCCGCCTTGATCCGCTTCTTGTGCATGGTCCGGGTGATTGCCTGGATTCCTAGGTACGCCGGCGCCGGCGCGTTTCAAGGTAGCGACGCAACGAGATCTCGGGGGTCGCGTAGGCCTCCTGCAGCTCCACGCTCCAGTACCTGAGCTCGGTGAGCGGGATCGGCTCGCCGGTCACTGCGCAGCGCACGAACTCACCCGGTGACAGCACCTGGAACTCGCCGTCCAGAAACTTGACGCGCGCCTCGCCCTTCAGCCCGAACAGCCTGTCGATCCGGTTCATCATCTTTCCCTAGCCCCAAACCCGGGCACGTCCGATCATCAGATCGCCAATGGTGATCCCGCCGTCAAGTGCGCGCATCGCCCCGGCTCACCTAGAACAGCGAGCCCTGTGTGCCGCCCGAGCCACGGCCCGGCGCCTGTGCCTTTCTCCTCTTCTCGGCAGAGGGTTCGGGGGCAGGACTGCGCTCGGCCGCCTGGGTGCGCGCGGCCGCCTCGGCATCGAACCTGCCGTCGGCGACCTCGATCGAAAGCCGGTCGCCGCCAGCGACGCTCGATACGCTGCGTACGGCCTGGCCGGAGGAGTCGCGCACGAGCGCATAGCCGCGCTGCAGCACGCTCTGGTAGCTCAGCGAGACCAGCATCTTCCCACAGCCATCGAGGCTATCGCGGCTGCGGGCGATGCGATGGAGGAGCATCTGCGGGCTCAAGCGTCCGGCGGCGCGCTCCAGGCGGGAGCGCTGGCGGCCGGCGGTGCGGACGAGGCCGCGCTCGCCGTGCTGCCAGACGCGGCCGAGGCGCTGATGCGCGCGCTCGATGCGAACGGTGAGCAGCCGCGGCTGAAGGCGGGCGGCCACCTTGGCGTGGCGAAGCGTGTGGGCGCGGGTGTTGGCGAGCAGCGCCCGGCCGAGACGCCGGTCGGCCGCATCGAAGCGCTGACGGGGCAGCGCGATGAGGTCCTCGAGCCGAGGCAGGCCGCGCGCGGCAGCCTTCAAATGCGTGCGCTGCGCTTCCAGCACGCGGCCGATGCCGACGCGGCCACGGAAGGAGAGCTTGAGCAAATTCTCGGTCAGCTCCGACTGCTTCGGGACGGCCCACTCGGCTGCCTTGGTCGGGGTCGGCGCGCGGGCATCGGCGACGAGGTCGATCAGCGTCCAGTCGGTCTCATGGCCGACGGCCGCAATCAGCGGAATGCGGCTTGCCGCGGCGGCCCGCACGACGATCTCATCGTTGAAACCCCACAAGTCCTCCAGGCTGCCGCCGCCACGGGCGACGATCAGGACGTCGGGGCGCGGCACGGGACCGCCCGGCGGAACCGCATTGAAGCCCCGGATCGCGGCGGCGACCTCCTCGGCGCAGCCCTCGCCCTGGACGCGAACGGGCCAGACGACGACGTGGATCGGGAAGCGCTCGTTGAAGCCGTGCAGCATGTCGCGGATCACCGCACCGGTCGGGGAGGTGACGATGCCGACCACGCGCGGCAGGAAGGGGAGCTTGCGCTTACGCGATTCCTCGAATAGGCCCTCGGCGGCGAGCTTGCGCTTGCGCTCCTCCAGCAGCGCCATCAGCGCCCCGAGGCCCGCGGGCTCGAGCGTATCGATGACGATCTGATACTTGGAGGAGCCGGGATAGCTGGTGACGCGGCCCTGCGCGATCACCTCCATGCCTTCCTCGGGCTTGACCTTGAGCCGCTGGTAGGTGCCGCGCCAGATCACCGCTTCGATCTTGGCGCGGTCGTCCTTCAGCGAAAAATAGCTGTGGCCGGAAGCGTGTGGGCCGCGGTAGCCAGAGATCTCGCCGCGCAGCCGGACAAAGCCGAAGCCGTCCTCCAACGCCCGCTTAATGGCGTTGGAAAGCTCGGAGACGGTGAACTCGACCGCGTTGGTCGCGGGCGGCTGCTGGTAGGCGGGTTCGGCCACGAATCGTTCCAGTCTGCTAGTGCTGGTTCCAATGATACAACATCCCCGGCTAGCAAGGCCTTTCCTGGGCAAGCTGTCCGGAGGTTTCGTTAAGGCGGAGATCAGATGAAGGTACTGCTGATCGGATCGGGCGGACGGGAGCATGCGCTCGCCTGGGCGCTCGCCGCGAGCCCGCTGCTGAC
>JBIOVC010000107.1:0-2902 GCA_044867545.1 Hyphomicrobiaceae bacterium
CGCGTCTGCCCGGCGCCGTGCGAGGCGTCCTGCACGCTCAACATCGACGACAACCCGGTGACCATCAAGACCATCGAGTGCGCGATTGCCGACCGCGCGCTCGAGGAAGGCTGGATCGTGCCGCAGCCGCCCGAGAAGCGGACCGGCAAGAAGGTCGCAGTCGTCGGCTCGGGTCCCGCCGGTCTCGCCGCCGCCCAGCAGCTCGCCCGCGCCGGCCACGAGGTGCACGTCTACGAGAAGAGCGCCAAGCCCGGCGGACTGCTCGCCTACGGCATCCCCGACTTCAAGATGGAGAAGGCGATCGTCGCCAACCGCGTGCGCCAGATGGAGGCCGAGGGCGTCGTCTTCCACTGCGGCGTCCACGTCGGCAAGGATGTCTCGGCAAAAGACCTCGAGCGCGCCCATGACGCCCTGCTGCTCGCCGGCGGCTCCGAGCAGCCGTTCGACTTCTTCAAGAGCTCTCCCGGCCGCGATCTCGACGGGCTGCATTTCGCCATGCAGTTCCTGCCCCAGCAGAACCGCCGCGTCTCCGGCGAGCGCCAGACGAACGGCCGCCAGATCTCGGCGAAGGGCAAGCATGTGATCGTGATCGGCGGGGGAGACACCGGCTCCGACTGTATCGGCACGAGCTTCCGCCAGGGCGCCAAGAGCGTGACCCAGCTCGAGATCATGCCGATGCCGCCGGAGAAGGAGAACAAGGCGCTCTCCTGGCCGCACTGGCCGCTCAAGCTGCGCGTCTCGACCAGCCAGGCCGAGGGCGCCCAGGTCGAGTACTCGATCTCGACCACCGGCTTTGCCGGCGACAAGGGCAAGGTGAAGGCGCTCAAGTACACGCGCGTCGATCAAGCCCTGAAGCCGGTCCCGGGGACCGAGGGTGAGCTCCCCGCCGACCTCGTGCTGTTCGCCATGGGCTTCTCGGGTCCCGTCGAGACCGACCTCGTCGAGGAGCTGAAGCTGCCGGTCGTGCCGCGCGGCCGCTTCAAGGGGCTCGACGCCAACGAGCGGGACTACCGCATCAGGAGCCGCAGCAAGCTGTTCGCCGCCGGCGACATCCGGCGCGGCCAGAGCCTCGTGGTCTGGGCGATCCGCGAAGGCCGGCAGGGGGCGCACGCGATCGACCGCTTCCTGATGGGGCGCACCGACCTCCCGCGGTAGCTAGAGCGGTCTGCAGTCACCTCTACTCGACGGCGAAGACCTTAGGCTCTCCCTCCGAAACCTCATAGATGACGAAGGGCTCAGTCTTCTGACCGGTCATGCCGGGGGAGCCTTCCGGCATGCCAGGCAGTGATATGCCCTTGATGTTCGGCCGCTCGGCAAGCAGCTTGTTGATCGCGCTGACCGGCACATGCCCCTCCACGACGTAGCCGCCGACCAGCATAGTGTGGCAGCCGGCGAGTTTCTCCGGCACGCCGTTTTGGCGGCTGATGAGCGACATGTTGTGCGTCTCCGTCACGGTGACCTTGAACCCGTTTCGACGCAGGTACCCGGCGTACTGCTCGCAGCAGCCGCATTGCGGGTTCTTGTACATCAGCGCCTCAATCGGGTCGGCGTGTGCCGTCCCGACACCGAACAGAATGGCGACCAGCGCAAGTAGTAGTGGACGACGCATCGAGTTCCTCCTTTTCATGCAACCCTGATCACACCCATCATCCCGCTCTCCTGGTGCTCCAGGATGTGGCAGTGGAACATCCAGTCGCCGGGATTGTCAGCGACGAAGGCGATGTCCACCTTCTCGCGCGGCGCCACCAGGACAGTGTCCTGCCACTCGCGATGGCGGGTCGGAGCACCGTTGCGACTGATCACGCGAAACGCATGGCCGTGCAGATGCATGGGGTGCCACCACATCGTCTCATTGGTCATGGAGAGCACGTATGGGCGCCCGCGGGTGAGCGTCAGCATCGGGTCCATGACATGTCCGAGCATGGCAACACCGTTGATGAACCAGATCTTGCCGGTGTGCATCATGTCCATCATGTTCATGCTCATACCCCGCTCGCGCATCATCATCATGCCCATCATGCCGCCGTTGAACGTCACGTTGTGGCGCTCGGCGAAGGTCGCGTCAGGTTCGGGCATCGTGTTGGCCGGCAGCTGGATCGGGCTGTCCACCGGTCGCTCGCGCAAGGGTTCGCTGTCGTAGACTAGGTCCACCAGTCGGTACGCGAGGCCACGGTAGAAGTCATCGATGACTTGAAACCGCTCGCCGGGCTTGCCCGTCATGTCCACGATTAGGTCGGTGCGCATGGCGGGGCCGAGAACCACGGCACCCTCGGCCGATGCATGCGGCGTCACGGGGTGGCCGTCATAGGCGATGACCATGGGCTGATGCCCCGTGAATTTCAGGCCGAAGATGCGCGCATTGGCGGAGTTGATCAGCCGCAGGCGGACGCGCTCACCGCTGCGCACGGCGATGGCATCGGGCGCCTTCCCGTTGATGGTCACCGTGTTTCCGACGCGCCCATTGTGGGCCATGTCGTGCCTGTTGCCGAAATCGTCGCTGATCTGCGCATCGGGCAGTAGGCGCCAGTCGGACAGCACCCACGTAAGGTCGCGGTCCACACGGATCGGTTGGCGCTCCTCGACGATGAACGCCCCCGACAGCCCGCGGCCGACCTGCACGGCGCTGTTGATGTGCGGGTGGTACCAGTACGTCCCCGCGTCAGGGACGTCGAACTCATATGCGAAGGTCTCGCCCGGCGAGATTGGGCGTTGCGTCAGATGCGGCACGCCGTCCATGGCATTCGCCTGCCCAATGCCATGGACGGCGTGCCGCATCTGACGCAACGCCCAATCTCGCCGGGCGAGGCCTTCGCATATGAGTTCGACGTCCCTGACGCGGGGACGTACTGGTACCACCCGCACATCAACAGCGCCGTGCAGGTCGGCCGCGGGCTGTCGGGGG
>JBIOVC010000108.1:0-15029 GCA_044867545.1 Hyphomicrobiaceae bacterium
AGACGACGCGGCCCTCGGCTTCGAGCCGATCGAGGGTGGCATCGTCGGCGAAGTAGTTGCCGTCGCCGTGGGCGACAGGCACGCGGATCACCTCGCCCTTGGCGTAGCGGCTCGTGTAGATCGTGTCCGGCTGCTCGACCTTCAGCCATACGTCGTGGCAGACGAACTTGAGCGATGCGTTGCGCTGGAGGACGCCCGGTAAGAGGCCCGACTCGCAAAGGATCTGGAAGCCGTTGCAGATGCCGAGCACGGGCGTGCCGGCCTTCGCCCGCGCGATCACGTCGCGCATGATCGCCGAGTGGGCGGCCATGGCGCCACAGCGCAGGTAGTCGCCATAGGAGAAGCCGCCGGGCAGCACGACGAGATCGCACTTGGCGGGCAGGCTCGAGTCGCCGTGCCAGACCATCGTGACGGGTGAGCCGGTCACGGCCTCGAGCGCGACCTTGACGTCGCGGTCGCAGTTGGAGCCGGGGAAGACGATGACGGCGGCTCTCATGCGGGCACCAGCTCGTAGGCGTAGTTCTCGATCACGGTGTTGGCGAGTAGCTCCTGGCACATCTTCTCGACGGCGGCGCGGGCCTTGGCCTCGTTATCCTCGGCGAGCTCGACCTCGATGTACTTACCCTGACGGACGTCAGCCACGCCATCAAAGCCGAGCGAGCCCAGCGCGTTCTGGATCGCCTTGCCCTGCGGATCGAGCACACCGTTCTTGAGAGTGATCCTGATGTGGGCCTTCATCTGACCAGCATAGCCTCAATGCGCATCGAAGCAGCAGCGGAGTAGCATGAAATGAGCATCAGCGTCGCATCAAGTGTGCATCAGGTGCGCAGCAAGCGCGCATAGAAGGAGCCGCTAGCGCGCATTCCGAGTCGCTGCAACTGCCTGTCCTCGCTTTCCGTGGAAGGCTCCCGACTGCACCTGTGCCGTCAGTTGGGCTTGGTGCCGTTCGAGGTGACGAGCACCGGGCCGGCGCCGCGCGGGCGCGGGTTCTCGGTGAGCACGCCGAGGCGGCGGGCGACCTCCTGGTAGGCCTCGAGCACGCCACCAAGATCGCGACGGAAGCGGTCCTTGTCGAGCTTGTTGGCGGTCTGGACGTCCCAAAGGCGGCAGCAGTCGGGGCTGATCTCGTCGGCCAGCACGATGCGCGCCTGCTCGTTGTCCCAGAGCCGGCCGAACTCGACCTTGAAGTCGACGAGGCGGATGCCGATGCCGAGGAACAGGCCGACCAGGAAGTCATTGATCCTGAGCGCCAGCGACATGACCTCGTCGATCTCCTGCGGCGTTGCCCAGCCGAAGGCGGTGATGTGCTCCTCGGTGACGAGCGGATCATTGAGCTTGTCGTTCTTGTAGTAGAACTCGATGATCGAGCGGGGGAGTGCCGTGCCCTCCTCGAGGCCGAGGCGCTCGGCCAGCGAGCCTGCGGCGACGTTGCGCACGACGACCTCGAGCGGGATGATCTCGACCTCGCGGATCAGCTGCTCGCGCATGTTGAGCCGCTTGATGAAGTGCGTCGGCACGCCGATGTCGCCGAGCTTCTGGAACAGGTATTCGGAGATCCGGTTGTTGAGGACGCCCTTGCCCTCGATCAGCGCATGCTTCTTGGCGTTGAAGGCAGTTGCGTCGTCCTTGAAGTGCTGGATGAGTGTGCCCGGCTCCGGGCCCTCGTAGAGCACCTTTGCCTTCCCCTCGTAGATGCGGCGACGCCTGTTCATTGCAGCTAGTCCTTTGACCAGTCTCGTGTTGTGTGGATGGGAACCAAACGTAGTTCCGCTCTTGCCGGTCCATGGAGTGCAGCGTGCCGAACCCGGCACGGCGGGGCGGAGGGCCGGCGCCTCAAGATCATCTGGAAGATCGGTTGCGACACTAGCCGAAGAGGGGGGGAGAAACAATGTTAACGGGGGCCGTCCGGAGGTTGCCCAACGCTATCGTAACGAGCGTTGCCAGGACAACGCCGGCGGGCTATGGCTCACCCTAGCGGCAAGCAGCCCGGGTGGGCCGATACACGCTCAGAGGAGCTTCGAAGGCCGATGACGACGTTCGACGACCGTGAGAAGGGCTACGAGAAGAAATTCGCTCTAGATCAAGACCTTAAGTTCAAGGCGGAGGCCCGGCGCAACAAGCTGCTCGGGGAGTGGGCCGCGGGCAAGCTGGGCATCACCGGGACCGCCGTCGAGGACTATGTGAAAGCCGTCCGCAAGGCGGATCTGGCGGCCAAAGGCGACCAGGATGTGTTCCTCAAAATCCGGCAGGACTTCGACGCCAAGCAGGTTGCCGTGAGCGACCAGGAACTGCGTGCGAAGATGTCGGATTTCCTGGGCGAGGCGGTCCAGCAGATCGAGGCGGCGGCCAAGACTTAGGGCTCGCGGCCGGCCCGCTCTCCGCCGGGTGTTTCGGTATTTGCTGCGCGGGCAGTCCTGACCGCCCGCGCGGGTCTCTCTACAACTCGAGCCGGCGTTTGGCCGCTCAGTCGGCCTTCGGCTGATAGAAGGCGACCGCCAGCGAGAACAGGACGAGAAGCGCCGCGCCCCACTGCGGATTGTAGAACTGCGGCTGCTGCAAGGCGGCCGCCGCCCACTTGTTGAGCGTCGGGTCGGAGAAGAACACCGTGCCCTTGATGGCGTAGGCCCAGACGACGAAGGCAAGCGCAGCGATCGCGGCCTGTGCCTTCCAGACCGTGTTGCCGGCGCGCTTCGCAAGCACGAACACGTAGAGCGGCGCCAGCACCAGGCAGAGCAGGAAGATGAGGCCGGGCAGGCTGGTCATCGCCGAGATCAGCGCGTCCACAAACGTCGGCGCCGCCGCGGGAGCCGCCGGTGCGGCGGGCGTAGTCCCCTGCGCCCATGCGCTGTCGGTGAACTGGATCATGGCCGAGCCCCTCGGCGGGACGCTGCTCGCCAGCGTGCCGTCGAGACTGACGTAGGCGCCGACGATCTCGGCCGGAACGTACTTGGCGACGCGGTCCAGATATTCATCGGGCTGCTGGTAGGCGCGGTGCACGTCGCGCGTCGAGCGCTCCAGCGGCATGACTAGTCTGCTCATCGTCTCCCCCAATGCCAAAGACCACGGAAAACCCGATCAAACCTACTCCAGACCGTGGGGGATGCGCAGCTTGATTCTCCGAGCGCGTCCCGCACGGTTTTCAGCCCAGTTGCTTCAAGAACACGCCGAAGGTCAGCAGCCCCTCCGGCCAGGGACCATGCCCGGATTCGGAATTGATATGACCGGCGTTGGCGATCACGGAGACATCCGAGCCCCAGGCTTCACCGAGCGCCTGGGCCCGCGCGACCGTGCAGTAGGGATCATTCGAGCTGCCGATGAGCCGGGTTGGGAAGGGCAGGCGGTCAAGGGGTAGGGGCGCGAAGTCACCATGCGACTGCTGCCAGGCGTGGCCGTTGGTCTCGGGCCAGGTGTGCGCGTTGTCGACATCGGCCGGACCAACCAGGAATGCGCCGGTGATGGAGCCGTGCGGCAGCTTTTGCGCAGCGTGCGCGACCGCCGCGACGCCGAGGCTGTGCGCAACCAGGACGACCGGGCGGGTCGTCTCCGCGACCGCCTCGACAATGCGGCCGACCCAGCGATCCTTGTCGGGCGCGAACCAATCGTCCTGCTCGATGCGGCGGGCGGTCTTCAGGTTGCGCTCCCAGCGCGACTGCCAGTGGTCAGGGCCGGAGTTGCTCCAGCCGGGAACGATCAGGATATCGACGTCGCCAGTCCGCATGCTTGGCCCTTTGGAGTGCGCTCGTCTCACGCGTCTCCGAAAACGCGCTTGAAGATGTGATCGACGTGCCGGGCGTGAAGGCCGGGCTCGAACAGCGCGTCGAGCTCCTGCGCTGGAATGAGCGCCGCGACCTCGCGATCCGCCTTGAGGAGGTCAGAGAAGGTCCCCTCACCCTGGCGTGCCCGCATGGCCTGGCGCTGGACGAGCCTGTAGGCATCCTCGCGCGCCAAGCCGCGCTGGGTGAGAGCGAGCAGGACGCGCTGGGAATGGACGAGGCCGCCGAGACGGTCGAGGTTCTTCTGCATGTTCTCCGGATAGACGACGAGGTTTTCGATGACGCCGGCCAAACGGTGGAGCGCAAAGTCGAGCGTCACCGTTGCATCCGGTCCGATCATCCGCTCGGCGGACGAATGCGAGATGTCGCGCTCGTGCCAGAGTGCGACGTTCTCCAGCGCAGGGATCGCGTAGGCGCGGACCATGCGGGCGAGGCCGGTGAGGTTCTCGGAGAGCACGGGATTGCGCTTGTGAGGCATTGCCGAGGAGCCCTTCTGGCCTGCGGAGAAGTACTCCTCCGCCTCCTGCACCTCGGTGCGCTGGAGGTGGCGGATCTCGACGGCCAGCCGCTCGATGGAGGAGGCGATGACGGCGAGCGTCGCGAAGTACATGGCGTGGCGGTCGCGCGGTATCACCTGGGTCGAGACCGGCTCCGGGCGAAGTCCCATCTTTCCGGCCACGTACTCCTCCACCCGCGGGTCGATGGTGGCGTAGGTGCCGACTGCACCGGAGATGGCGCAGGTCGCCACCTCGTTGCGAGCCGCCTGAAGGCGCGCCTTCGCGCGCGCGAACTCGGCGTATGCGTAGGCGAGCTTCAGGCCGAAGGTGGTCGGCTCGGCGTGAATGCCGTGGCTACGGCCAATGGTCGGTGTCAGCTTGTACTCGAACGCGCGCGACTTGAGTGCGGCGAGCACCCGATCGACGCCGGCGAGCAGCAGATCGGCTGCGCGAACGAGCTGGACGTTGAAGCTGGTGTCGATGACGTCGGAGGATGTCATGCCTTGGTGCACGAAGCGCGCCTCGGCGCCGACGATCTCGGCAAGGTGCGTTAGGAACGCGATGACATCGTGCTTGACCTCGCGCTCGATCTCGTCGATGCGCGCCACATCGAAACGCGCGCCCGTTCCTTTCGCCCAGATGGTCTTGGCGGCGTCCTTCGGGATCAGGCCGAGCTCCGCCATCGCGGTTGCCGCATGCGCCTCGATCTCGAACCAGATGCGAAAGCGTGTCTCGGGCTCCCAGACGCGGACCATCTCGGGGCGGCTATAGCGGGGGATCATCGGCTCTCTCGCGCGTGCCTCAACACTTGAGCCCTTAGCAAACGGGGCGCAGTGCTTCAATCGGCAAGCCGGGCTATGCTCACAACCCCGATTCCCGAGGTCTCTCGCAGGATGTCGACTGACGTGATCGTGCTCGGCGCCGGCATCGTCGGCGTATCGGCGGCCGTGCACCTGCAGAAGCAGGGGCTTGCCGTCGCGCTGGTCGACCGGCGAGCGCCGGCGGAGGAAACCTCCTATGGCAACGCAGGCCTGATCCAAACCGAGGCTGTGGTCCCCTACAGCTTTCCGCGCGACCCCGCCAAGATCGTGCAGTACGCCCTCAACCGGCTGCCCGAGGCGCGGATCGACTGGCGGGCGCTGCCCTTCATCGCCCCCTGGCTCGTCCGCTACTGGCGGGAAGGGGCGCCTGAAGCCGTGGCGCGGACGGCGTTTGCGATGCGGCCGCTGATCGAGCGCTCGCTCATCGAGCATGAAGCGCTGATGCGGGAGGCGGGCATCGTTGGCGAGCTCCGGCGGACCGGGTATCTCCGGATCTTCCGGTCGGAGCGGCGACTGGCGACCGAGCTCGCGGCAGAGGAGATTGCGCGGGCGCGCTACGGCGTGGTGTCGGAGCACAAGACGCCAGCGGAGATTCGGATGCTCGAGCCGCATCTTGAAGGCGCGCTGGCGGGTGGCATCCTGATGCCGGGGCCTGGCAGCGTCGCCGACCCTAGCGCGGTCGGCAAGGCGTATGCGGAGCTTTTCGTGCGCGGCGGCGGCAGGGTGCTGATCGGCGATGCACGCACACTGATGCAGGTGCGCGATGGCTGGCACGTCAAGCACAGGGGCGGATCGATCAAGGCCGGCCGAGTGGTGGTGGCGCTCGGTCCGTGGTCGGGCGATGTGCTGGGGCCGTTCGGCGCCCGCGTGCCGCTCGCGGTCAAGCGCGGGTACCACATGCACTATAGCTCGCGCGGGAATGCGACCCTCAATCGCCCGATCTACGACGGCGACTACGGCTACGTGCTGGCGCCGATGCGGCGCGGCATGCGGCTGACGACCGGCGCCGAGTTCGCGCTCCGCGATGCGGCGCCGACTCCGGTGCAGCTTGCGAACGTGGAGCCGGCGGCGCGGACGCTCTTTCCGTTGGCAGACCGGATCGACGAGCGGCCATGGCTCGGCTGCCGTCCGTGCCTTCCGGACCTGCTGCCGATCATCGGTGCGTCGCCGCGGCACAAGGGGCTGTGGCTCGACTTCGGGCATCATCACCTGGGCT
This sequence comes from Hyphomicrobiaceae bacterium, assembly GCA_044867545.1. GTDB lineage: Bacteria > Pseudomonadota > Alphaproteobacteria > Rhizobiales > Hyphomicrobiaceae > DATLZB01. The sequence continues at coordinate 6,308 of JBIOVC010000108.1, forward strand.
TCACGCTCGGCCCGGGGTCGGGCCGGCTGATCGCGGAGCTGATGACAGGCAGAGAGCCGTTCACCGATCCGACGCCCTACCGTGCCGAGCGGTTCGGCTGATTGCTCAGGTGCGCTGCAGGTCGGGGCGAATGATGATGGGCCCTGGGGATCCGCAGGTCGAGGAGGCTCCATCCCATTGGCCGCCCTGGAGATCGCAATCGCGCATCAGCCGACCGCGATAGAGCTGCCAGGCGAGTAGCGCGGCGAGTACGGCCAGCGCAAGGCCGGCGATCAGCCAACGCAGATGGGCACGGCGCAGGGGCCACATCGGCCTATCCTCGCTCGGGTCGGATCACGGAAAGCGATCGCGGTAGGCGGGCGGTCCATTCCAGCCGGTGGGAATTGTCGCCTCGTAGACGCCGCGGGCGATGGCCCGCGTGAGGCAGTCGGCTGCGACTGCGCCGATCCCGGTCAGGTCGTCATGCGGCTCGGCGAGCGGCCGGATGCCGGTAGCGGCGGCGAAGATGGTGTCGCCGTCAGCGGGCGCGTGGGCGAGGCGGAGCGCGCGCGCGAATCCGCAGTGCGCCATCAACGCCATGCGCTTGGCTTGCGATTTGGTCAGCAAGGCGTCGGTAGCGACACAGGCGATGGTGGTCGCCTGCATGCGGCCGCCTTTCCAGGCGAGCGAGCGCATCTCGGGCGTGATCCGCGACGGTAGCCCTCGCCCCCCAAACTCGCTGCCCTCCTCGTAGAGGCCAGCCCAGAAGTGTGGTCCTTCGCCGATCACCGCAGAGCCCAGCGCGTTGACGACGACGAGCGCGCCGACGACGAAACCGGCCGGCGTCGTGGCGCTCGCCGAGCCGAGGCCGCCCTTGAAGGTCACAGTGCTCGCGCCAAATCCGCCACCGGCCGTGCCGAGATCGAACTTGCCGGGGCGCGCTGCCTCGCAGGCCGCATATCCCAGCTCGCGATAGGGTGGATGGCGGTCCCAGTCCTTGTTGCCGCCGTTCAGCAGATCGAAGCAGATCGCCTGCGGCACGATCGGGACGCGCGCAGTGCCGACGGGGAGTCCCCGACCCTCGTGGCGCAGCCAGGCTTGGACGCCGCCTGCCGCATCGAGTCCGTAGCCCGAGCCGCCGGCGAGCACGATCGCGTCGACCGCTTCGACGGTCGTGTCGGGCTCCAGGCATCCGAGGTCGCGGCCGGCCGGTGCGCCGCCCAGCACGGCGATCGATGCCGCCGCAGGCCGATCGAAGAGGATGACGCTGACGCCGCTGATGAGATCGGCGTCGTGGGCGTTGCCGACGCTCAGGCCGGGCACGTCGGTGATCAGGTTTTCCACAGGCCCTCCGGTCGAATTTGCGCGGTGTGCCTTGAACCGCGCCTCAACATTCCCAAATGGAATCAATAGCAACGCTGTGCGGCCGCTGAATGCTGTTGCTGCAACTGCTCAGTAAGGGGGTGTTGCTCCAGCGGCGAGCAGCCGTACAGTTTCCGCCAATGTCGGGGTGGATGGGAGGAGCAAACGGACCGCGCGTTGATGCGGCCAAGAAGGAGGACGTGATGGGTTCAAGGGCGAACCTAGTCGACCGAGAAACGTTGAGAGTTCTTGGAAGTCTGGAGGATCATGACGATCCACGCAAGTGCTACGCCGAGTTGCAGGAGCGGATCAGCGCCTATCGCCGCGAGGGCGCGGCGGTTCCCGAGGCGCTTGAGGTCGCCGAGCGCCAGCTGAAGGCCGAAATGGCGGCCCAATCGCAGGGGCGCTGACAGAGCCGAGAAATATGAAGCGCCCCGCCGTCGGTCGGCGGGGCGCTCGCTTTTACGCTAGGACATCAGGCGATCAGTTGATCTGATCGTAATTGCCCTTCTTCCACTCGTAGAACTTGTATGGCGGAAGGTTCGGGTCGCCCTTCTTGTCGAACTTGAAGTTGCCGATCACGGTCTTGAACGAACCCTTGTTCAGCTCGGCAATCACCGGCTTGCTGTCCACGGACTTCGCGGCCGTCACTGCCTGAGCCCAGGCCTGGATCGCCGCGTAGGTGTAGAGGACGTAGCCTTCCGGCTCGATCTTCTGTGCGCGGAAGCGCTTGACGACTTCGGCCGCCGCCGGCTCCTTGCGGGGGTCGGGCGAGAACGTCATCAGCGTGCCTTCGCCGGCGTTGCCGGTGATCTGCCAGTACTCCTGGGTGACGAGGGCGTCACCGGAGACGAGCTGTGCCTTCAGGCCCTGGTCGCGCATCTGGCGCACGATCAAGCCGGCTTCCGTGTGGTAGCCACCGACATAGACGACGTCGACCGCAGCCTGCTTCAGCCGCGACACGAGCGCGGTGTAGTCCTTCTCGCCGGCGGTGTAGGCCTCGTACAGGGCCTCTTTCAGGCCGGCCTTGTTCATGTACTTCTGGGTCTCGTCGGCGAGGCCCTTACCGTAGGCAGACTTGTCGTGGAGGATCGCGACCTTCTTGCCCTTGTACTTCTGGGCAAGATAGGCGCCCGCCACCTCGCCCTGCTGGTCGTCGCGGCCGCAGACCCGGAACACGTTCGGTCCGGCGCGTTCATCCGTGAGCTTCGGATTGGTCGAGGCCGGGGAGATCTGGACCACGCCTTCCTCGGCGTACACCTTGGATGACGGGATCGAAGAGCCGGAGCAGAAGTGCCCGGCAACCAGCTTGACCTTCTGGCTGACGAGCTTGCCGGCACCCGAGACCGCCTGCTTCGGATCGCAGGCATCGTCCTCGACAATGAGCTTCAGCTTCTTGCCGTTGACACCCCCGGCCTTGTTGATGTCGGCAACCGCCATCTCGGCGCCCGCCTTCATCTGCGCGCCGAAGCTCGCGTATTGACCGGTCATCGGGCCGATCGTGGCGATCGGAATCTCCTGTGCGTATGCGGCGCCGGCCAGGCCCACCGCAAGTCCAGAAGCCAGTATCACTCTCTTCATCTGTGGGACCTCCCATTTTGAGGCGTAAGCGGCGCAAGGCCGTCCCCCGCCGCAGCAGCCTGCATTGTTAACACACCTCGGATTGACCTGTCGGCTCCAAAATTGCAGCGCTGCGGCGCCCAACGGGGCGGCAGCCAGGATGCGGGTCAGCGCTCGGACCAGGTGAGCGGGCTCGTGCGCCGGTAGGCCCAGGGATACTGGGTCACCATCTGGTAGGCGCGGGTCAGGCGGTAGGAGAGGCAGGCGATGGCGATCAGAACGGCGGCATCGACCGCATAGTAGTGGAGGGACAGGAGCGTCCCGTGGGCAAGTCCCCAATGGAAGAAGCGCACCGGCAGGGCCAACAGCAGCATGCCGAAGACCACTTTCCAGAGCGGCCGCCAGCCTCGGGCCAGCGCCCGGCCGGTCATCCAGGCGGCGCCGCCGCCAAGCAGAACGGTCAAAATGAGGAACGCCGCCAGCGAGTTGTCCCAGAGCACGTCCATCGTCCAGGTCCTGTTCTCCGTTCAGCGCGCGCCGCCTTCGAGGTACGCTGCCCGGATCTCTTCGCGTTGCAGCAACTCGGTGCCGATCCCCGACAACGTGATCCGGCCGTTGACCATGACGTAGCCGCGGTGGGCGAGCTTCAGTGCGTGATAGGCGTTCTGCTCGACCAGAAAGATGGTGAGGCGCTCCTTCTCATTGAGCTCCCGGATCACGCTGAAGATCTGCTTGACGAGGATCGGGGCGAGGCCGAGCGACGGCTCGTCGAGCAGCAGCAGGCGGGGACGGCCCATCAGCGCGCGGGCAATGGCCAGCATCTGCTGCTCGCCGCCCGACATGGTGCCGGCACGCTGGGATGACCGGCGCTCGAGGATCGGGAACAGCTTGTGGACCCGGGCGAGGTCGGCATCGAAGGACTGGTCCCGGTCCTTGTTGAGGATCGCCCCCATCTGCAGGTTCTCGAGCACGGTCATGCGTGGGAAGATGCGACGGCCTTCGGGAGATTGGGCCATGCCGAGCTGCATGATCTCGTGCGTCGGCATGCCGGTGATGTCGATCCCGTCGAAGCGGATCGTGCCTTTCCTGGCCCGCGGGTTGCCACAGACGGACATCATCAGCGTGGTCTTGCCGGCGCCGTTGGCACCGATCAGGGTGACGATCTCGCCAGGATGCACGTCGAGGTCGATGCCCTTCAAGGCCTGGATGCGGCCGTAGTAGGTCTCGACGCCGCGGACCTCGAGCAGGGGGCCGGTCACGACGCGATCTCCTGTTCGACGCGGGCCACCTCCTCGTCCTCGACACCCAGATAGGCGGCGATGACGTGCGGGTTGGCGCGGATCTCGTCAGGCGCGCCGTCGGCGATCTTGCTGCCGTAGTCGAGCACGGCGATGTGGTCGGAAACCTCCATCACCACGCGCATGTCGTGCTCGATGAGCAGGATCGAGACGTCGTGATCGCTTCGTATCGAGCGGAGAAGCGCGTTGAGCTCGGCGCTCTCGCGCGGATTGAGCCCGGCCGCCGGTTCGTCGAGGCAGAGCAGCTCGGGTCCGGTGCACATGGCGCGCGCGATCTCCAGCCGGCGCTGGTCGCCATAGGAAAGATCGCCTGCGGCCTGGTCGGCGCGCTCGAGCAGCTTGACATTTTCCAGCCAGCGGGCGGCCAGCGCGATTGCCGTCCGCTCGGCCTCGCGAAAGCGCTTCAGGCCGAACAGGGCCGAGGCGGCAGAGCTGACGGCGCGGAACAGATCTGCCGCATCAGCGGGGGCGGCACCGGGCTCGGAGGCCTCGGCCGGCGTCCTGCCGAGGATGTCGTTGATGCTGAATCCGGCGGTGTGCATCATCCGGTTGTGCTGTGCGACCAGCAGATTCTCCAGGCATGTCATGCCGGCGAACAGCCGTATGTTCTGGAACGTGCGGGCGACGCCGGCCTGCTCGGCGATGCGAAAGTCGTCCATGCGCTCGAGCAGGAAGCGGCGGCCGTCCTTGCGCACGAGCGAGATCATGCCGACGGTCGGCTTGTAAAAGCCGGTGATGCAGTTGAAGACCGTCGTCTTGCCGGCGCCGTTGGGGCCGATCAGCGCAGTGATGTCGCCGCGGCGGGCAACGAAGGAAACGTCATCGACGGCGATGAGCCCGCCAAACCGCATCGTCAGGTGCTGGACGGTGAGGATCGCGTCGGCAGCGCTCATCCGTGCCCCTCCTTGACGAGATCGCTCGAGATCGCTCGACGGTGCTTGAGCGCAATCGAGGGGGTTCGGGTGGCGACGAAGCCGCGCGGCCGCCAGATCATGATGAAGACCATTGCCAGTCCGAAGATCAGCATACGGTAGAGCTCGAGCTCGCGGAACAGCTCGACGCCGCCGATCATGATCAGCGCGGCCACCGCGACGCCGAGCTGGCTGCCCATGCCGCCGAGCACGACGATCGCCAGGATCAGGGCACTCTCGATGAAGACGAAGCTCTCCGGCGAGATGAAGCCTTGCTTGGTTGCAAAGAACGAGCCGGCGAAGCCGCCGAACATCGCGCCGATCGCGAACGCAGTCAGCTTGGTGGTCGTGGTGTTGATGCCGAGCGACCGGCAGGCGATCTCGTCCTCGCGCAGCGCCTCCCATGCGCGGCCGACAGGCAGGCGGCGCAGGCGGATCGTCACCAGGTTGGTGATGAAGGCAAGGATGAGGATGATGTAGTAGAGGAAAATGATGCGGTGGAGTGAGGAGTACTCGATGCCGAAGTAGTCGGCGAAGCCACCTTCGAGCTTGAACTCGAGCCCGAACAGGCTGGGCCGCGGAATGCCCGAGATGCCGTTGGGACCGCCGGTCAAGGTCTGCCAGTTGATGAGCACGAGGCGAATGATCTCGCCGAAAGCGAGCGTCACGATCGCCAGGTAGTCGCCGCGCAGGCGCAGCACGGGGAAGCCGAGGAGGATGCCCCACAACGCGGCGAGGATGCCGGCGAGCGGCAGGCAGATCCAGAACGAAAATCCGAAATAGTGCGCCAGCAGCGCGTAGGAGTAGGCGCCAACCGCGTAGAAGGCGACGTAGCCAAGGTCGAGCAGTCCGGCGAGCCCGACGACGATGTTGAGGCCCCAACCCAGCATCACATAGGTGAGCACCAGGACGCCGAGATCCAAAATGTAGCGGTCGGAGAAGGGGAGGAAGGGGAAGACGACGGCGAAGACAAGAACCAGCGGCCCGATCAACCGTCCGAGCTGGCCGAGAGCCGGCGCGACGTAGCTGGCGGTTGCAGAGATCGCGCGAAGGGGCGTGCCGCCACCTGCAAGGTTGAGCAGCAGGCGGCCCAGGAACACGACGGCGACAGCGATCCCGACCGTCGGCCATCGGCTCGCAATCTCGATCGTCGTCAGCGCGTCGACGGTCTGGTAGGCGAGGATCGGGATCGAGATCACGAAGGCGACGGCGGCCGTCAGGGTGGCATCGCGGACCGCGGCCACGAACCGGTCGGCGAAGGTGACAGCGGGCGTGCCGATGGTCGATCGGGAGGTGCGTTGCGCCGCCGCGTCGGCCATGGGTTCAGACCTTCTCGATCTCGGGCCGGCCGAGCAGTCCGGACGGGAAGAAGATCAGCACGATGACGAGTATCGAGAACGCGGCCACGTCCTTGTAGCCGATCGAGAAGTAGGCCGACCACAGCGTCTCGATGAGGCCGATGACGATGCCGCCGAGCATTGCGCCGGGGAGCGAGCCGATGCCGCCCAGGACGGCTGCGGTGAAGGCTTTGATGCCGGCGACGAAGCCGATGTAGAAGTCGATCACGCCGTAGTAGAGCAGATACAGCAGCCCGGCGACGGCGGCGAGCGCGGCGCCGATGACGAACGTCAGCGAGATGGTGAGGTCCACGTTGACGCCGGTGAGCGCGGCCATTGTGCGGTCCTGCTCGCATGCGCGCTGGGCGCGGCCCAAAGGCGTGAACTGGATGATGTAGGTGAAGACCGCCATCAGGGCGACGGTGGTCAGCACGATGAGCAGCTGGATGTTGGAAAACTGGACGGTGAAGCCCTCAGCATTCTCCAGCAGGGTGTAGTTGCCGGTGACGATCGGCGGCAGCGGCTTGACGCGCGCACCCTGTACGATCTGGACGAAGTTGGAGAGCACGATCGACATGCCGATCGCCGAGATCAGCGGGGCAAGTCGAAACGATCCGCGCAGCGGGCGGTAGGCAATGCGCTCGACGGTCCAGCCCCAGACGGAGGTCAGCGCCATTGCCAGAACGAGCACGCCAATCAGGGCTGCCAGCAGCAGGACGGCGGGTATCGCAGCGGTTATGCCGAACAGCAGGATGAGGATCAGCGCCGTGAACGAACCGATCATGAACACGTCGCCGTGGGCGAAGTTGATCATGCCGATGATGCCGTAGACCATCGTATAGCCGATCGCGATCAAGCCGTAGATCGAGCCCAGCGTCAGGCCGTTGATCACCTGCTGCGCGAAATATTCCATGCCTGCCCCCAAAGTCATTGCCGGTGCATTGCTTGTGGCGGCAGCGACAAGTCCTTGCACGACCTGAGGCGCCGTTGGCGACCGGAACTGTCACAAAGTAGCGTTGTTCAATGCGGGCGTCGAGTTCAACCGGATACGCGTGCGGGGGAGTGCACGACGATGCGCCACGATGCGCGACGGGGCCGAGCCGCCGCTCGATGGCGTGCTGCCGCGGCGCGGGGTTGTCCTGGGATCTGCCCAACCGGGCCGCGTGCCTGGTGTCTGGCTGCCTCGATCTGCGTCATGTCCTGCATTCGGCGCAGCCCTCCAGGGGGTGCTTCGTTGTCGACCGCCGGAGTGGCACACGGTTGACGTGAGGGCGAAGGGAACGGCGCCACCGCTCTCCACGTTAACCAACGTGTCGCCCTTTCTATCTGGCCGTTTCGCAGGAGGTTCGCATGCTTCGGCAGATTGCTGCGGTGGTTATAGGCGTGCTGGTCGCCGTCACCGCCATCTACGCCCTCTTCGATGTGAGGGGCACGCGAGGCTTGGTCGAGCTTGCTGCGGAGCTGACCGACTCCGACACGTTGCGGACACGGTGGCAGTAGGATTGGGCGCCGCGGTTCTGAAAATCATTTGGCCAGCAGCCGCGGCCTAGGCTTTTGCAAGGAACAGGACGTTTCGGTTTCGAATTGGCGAACCCCAGGTCGTGTTCGTTCCCAAGTCCCGTATCACGGGGAGGGCCTCCATCCTCTTGGCGTCCCTGGTGACAATCCAAGTCGAATAGCCGAATCGGGCACAAATCTGCTCCACGACGGCAAGCGGATCGGCGTGGGCGCCCGTCAGCAATTCCACGATGAGAGCTGGCCTATCGCGCAAGATGGTTTGTGCTCCGCCATCGAGGACCTCCATTTCACTGCCTTCAACATCGACCTTGATCGCGCGCACGTTCTCAAATCCATAGCTGTCGAGAGTGCGAACCTCGACAGGTGTCATTGTCGCCCTGCTGTCAGCATCGGTCGGCTGCCGCAACTTGCCGCCCAAGTGGAGCTGGACCCCCTCCTCGGAGACCGGAACCATGAATTCCGCCGATCCGGTCGTGTTGGATAGAGCGACTTGGTGCACGCGGGCCCGCGATCCGAGCATCCTCTGGGCAAAGCGGGCGTAGTCGCGATTGGGCTCGAAGGCTTCGACTTGCTGACCGATGGCCGAAAAGGCGAACGAAAAGAATCCTTGATTGGCCCCAACGTCAATCGCTACTCCCCCCGAGGGCGCAATCTCGTCCAGAATGTAGAGTTCATGCTCGCCCCACGCCGCCTCATCCGCGATTTTCCGGCGATAGTAGAGTGAGGACGGGACCACTGCCATTATCAATCGGTCTTT
>JBIOVC010000109.1:0-4590 GCA_044867545.1 Hyphomicrobiaceae bacterium
TGTTGAGCACCTCCACCGTCTGCCCCGACATCGATGTGACGATGTCGCCCGGCCGCTGCGCGGTCGCCGACGGCATGTTCTCGACGAGGCCGATGAGGCCGACCGCGTTGACGGCAGCCTTGCGCGAGGCAAGCGCCAGCATCAGGCCTGTGACGCAGGCGGCGCCCGCCATGTCGCCCTTCATGTCCTCCATGCCGGCCGCCGGCTTGATCGAGATGCCCCCGGTGTCGAAGCACACGCCCTTGCCGATGAAGGCGAGCGGCTTCGCCCGTTTCGACTTCGCGCCGTTCCACTGCATGACGACGACACGCGGCGGCCGGGCGCTTCCCTGGGCGACGCCGAGCAGCGCACCCATCTTCAGCGCCTTCAACGCATCCTCGTCGAGCACCTCGACCTCGACGCCGGCTGATGAGAGCTCGCGCGTGCGCTCGGCGAACTCGACCGGACCCAGCACATTGGCCGGCTCGTTGACGAGATCGCGCGCCAGGAACACTCCGGAGGCGACCGCCTGGTGGCGCTCGAAGCGGGCCCGCGCCGCGTCCGCGTCGGCTGTGTGCACGACGAGCTTCTGGATGCCGTCGGGTGTCGGCTCGGGCTCCCCGTCCTCGCGCTTCCGCGTCACGTACTTGCGGAAGTTGTAGCTCCTGAGCAGCGCGCCGAGCGCAAGATCCCCGGCAAGCTCGCCGGCGCTCCGCGATCCCGCATCCGCAAGCTCTGCGACGAGGCTCGCCGTCTCCGTCTTGCGAGCCGAGAGCTGCCCGAATGCATAGCCACCGAGGCTGATCACGTCCGCTTCCGTGATCTCCGCCGGCCGGCCTGCACCGACCACGATCAGCCGGCGCGCCCCGAGCTTCGCCTGGCCGAGCAGCTCGATCGAGCTGCGCGCCTTGCCCTTGAAGCCGGCCGCCTCCGCCGCGTGCATGATGGCGCCCCCGCCGCCTGAGTTGAGCTTCTTTGCCACCCCGCCGAGCGCGATCTCCTCGCCGCAGAGCACGGCAGCCGCCGGCTCCAGCGGCGCCGACAACGGCGCGAACACGATCTCGAGATGGTCGGGCATGACGGCAATCCTATCTGTTCTTAGAGGTCCGGCCGGTCCCCGAGTACGCCGCAGAACCGGCACGGCACACGCCAACCCGTGCGGGGCAGGCATCCGCTTCAACCGGCTCTTGGTCCTGGCGGGGAGGCTCTCGACGCTTGGCCCCGCAGCCTAAAGCGGTCCGGCCCCCTTCGCCAAGTGGCCTTTCGCCCCGGACGGCCGAGGGTCCCAAGCCGCGAGAAATACCCACCAATTCCCGTGTTGCAGCCGAAATTCCGCCACCGTGCCGTGAGACCGCAATCGACCTGAGGGGACTGCGTCGGTCCGGCACGACCGGCTGCGCCTGCGGGGGCCTGAGCGGCACTAGATGTCTTGCCGGCGATGACCATTTTCGGCCGATATGTCTTCCGGCAAACCGCCGGAGCGCTGCTTCTGATCCTGCTGTCGCTCTCGGGCGTCGTCTGGATCGGGCTTGCGCTTCGCCAGCTCAATCTCGTCACCTCCCAGGGCCAGGACACCTGGACCTTCCTCAAGATGACGACGCTGGCGCTGCCCAATCTGATGGGCCTGATCGCGCCGATCGCCTTGCTGATCGCGATGCTGCACACGCTGAACCGCCTGAGCGGGGACAGCGAGCTGATTGTGCTGACCGCCGCCGGCGCGAGCCCCTGGCGCGTCGCCCGCCCGCTGTTGCTGCTCGCCCTGCTGGTCGCAATCGCCGTCGCCGCCGTCAATCACCTCGCGATGCCGTGGAGCATGCGGCTCCTGCGCGACTACGTCATCCAGGTTCGCACCGACCTCATCGCCCAGGTGCTGCAGCCGGGACGCTTCTCGAGCCCCGAGCAGCACTTGACTTTCCATATCCGCGACCGCGCCTTCAACGGCGAGCTGTTGGGTGTCATGCTGCACGATGCCCGCGACCCGAAGCAGGTTACCTCCTATCTCGCCGAGCGCGGCACCGTGCACACCGACGGCGAGCTGTCCTTCCTGGTGCTGGCCAAGGGCCACGTGTTGCGCCGCACCGATCCGGCCGAGCCCGCCCAGATCATCGCCTTCGACACCTACGCCGTCGACCTCCTCCAGTTCCAGGCCAAGGGCGACCACTACGAGCTGAAGCCCCGCGAGCGCTACTTCGACGAGCTCGCCTTTCCAGCTCCTGACGATGTGGATTTCAAGAGGAATTCCGGGCAGTTCCGCGCCGAGCTACACGAGCGCTTCGCCAGTCCGCTCTATCCGTTCGCGTTCGTCCTGATCGTCATGGCCTTCGTCGGCCAGGCCCAGTCCACGCGTCAGAACCGGATGGAGGCGGTGGCGACCGCATTTGTCCTGGCGATGGCCTGCCGACTCGGCGGCCTTGCCGTGCACAACGTCATCGTGCTCAACGCCGCAGCTGTCCCGCTCGCCTACGCAATTCCCGTCGGTGGCACCATAATCGGCGCGGTCCTGATGCAGCTCGCCGCCCGCCCGCGGCGCGGGCCCCGCTTCGCGGACCGCCTGTTCGACGTCTTCGAGGAGCTCGGTCGTCTGCCGCGCTTCGGCCGCGGACACCGGGAGGCGGCAGCCCGGCCATGACCGCCACCCGCATCCTCACCCGCTACCTGATCGGCCGTTTCCTGTTCGCCATCTTCGGCACCTTCCTGATCTGTAGCCTGCTGGTGTTCATGATCGACTTCGTCGAGATGCTGCGCCAGTCCGGCAAGTACGGCAGCGTGCCCTTCAGCATTCTGATCTGGCTCACAGCCCTCAGGTTGCCGGCCTACACCGAGCTGATGCTTGCGTTTGCCGTGCAGGTCGGCAGCATCGTTGCGCTGCTGATGCTCAACCGCCGCAGCGAGCTCGCCGTCATGCGCAGTGCCGGCATGTCCGTTTGGCAGTTCCTGCGTCCCGCCATGGTAGTCGCGCTCATCGTCGGCGCGCTGGCCGTCGCGGTCTACAACCCGCTCGCAGCCACCGCCCGCGCCGAGTCGGAGCGGCTGTTTGCCGAGGCCTTCGGACGCGAGTCGAACTTCCTGCAGACCGGCAGCGGTGGCGCGTGGCTGCGCCAGGAGGGCGCCGACGGCTCCTCCGTCGTCAACGCCGCCGGCGTCACCAACCGCGGCATGCAGCTCGTATCCACGATGTTCATCGTTTTTGACCGGGACGGCGGCTTCCTGGAGCGCATTGACGGCGACCGGGCGAGCCTCCGCGACGGCTTCTGGCAGGTGGAGAACGCCCTTGTCAGCCGCATGCATGAGCCCCCCGAGAGGTACGCAACCTACCTCGTCAGCACCCACTTGAGCCGGGAGCGGATTCAGGACGCGCTGGGCAGCACCATCTCGGTGTCCTTCTGGGAGCTTCCGGGCCTCATAGAAGCCACTGAAAAGGCCGGAATTTCGCCCTATCGTTTCCAGATCCAGTACGAGCTTCTCTGGTCGCGTCCGCTGCTGCTCGTCGCGATGGTTCTTTTGGGGGCCACTGTGTCGCTCCGGTCATTCCGGTCCGGCAGCATTAACACTATGCTGATCTCGGGAATGATCGGGGGTTTTGGCTTCCTACTTCTGGCAGAGGTTTCCCGCCAGGTAGGGGTGGCTGGCCTCGTCTCGCCGACGGCAGCCGTATGGACACCGGTGGTGGGTGCAATTCTCGTCTCAATGACGGTGCTTTTGCACCAGGAGGACGGTTGAAGTGATGCGTCGAGCCCGGACATCGCGGCTCGCTTGTGGCGGCTATCGCGCCACAGGCCGACTGAGGTCGGCCTGTGCGGTGGCCGTTGCGCTCATCGTCTTCGGCTGGTTTGCGGTCGCCGACGCCGCCGCGCAGACCGCGCTCACCGGCGTGCCCCAGTCGTCGAAGTCCTCCTCATCGTTCCCCAAGGCCGGCTCGCTCTTCCCATCCCCGAAGCAGATCGACAGCGCCCAGCCGCTCTACCTCACCGCCGACAGCCTGACCTACGACAAGCGCGGCAACCTCGTCATCGCCCGCGGCAACATCGAGATCTACTACAACAACTACGTCCTCACCGGCGACGAGGTGGTCTACGACCAGGGCGCAAAGACGCTCACCGCCGTCGGCAATGTCGAGCTTCGCGAGCCGAACGGCACCATCACCCGCGGCGAGCGCATAACCCTTTCCGACGACTTCAGCGAAGGCTTCGTCCAGTCGCTGAGCGTGGTAGCACGCGACGACACCCGCATCGCCGCCCAGCGCGCCATCCGCCGCGACGGCAACGTCACCGAGTTCGAGAACGCCAAGTTCACGCCCTGCAAGAACCAACCCGGCATGCCGCCGCTGTGGTGCATCAGCGCCGCCCGCGTCGTGCACGACCAGGCCGCCGCCACCATCACCTATCAGGATGCCTTCTTCGAGGTGCTGGGAACCCCGATCTTCTATTTCCCTTACTTCCAGCACGCCGACCCGTCGGTGAAGCGCAAGTCCGGCTTCTTGCTGCCCGAGATCACGAGCTCGAGCACGCTCGGCTTCACGTCTGAGATCCCGTACTACTTCGCGCTGGCGCCGAACTACGATTTCACCTTCCACCCGATGTACACGAGCGAGTTCGGCGTCCTCTGGCAGGG
>JBIOVC010000110.1:0-3879 GCA_044867545.1 Hyphomicrobiaceae bacterium
CCTTCGAGCGCCTCGACCGGCACCCGCCATTGGAAGGCATCGAGCGCGCCAGTCACCGGAGAAACCGGCGCCCAGCGGTCGGACACGACGCCGTCTGCGCTCCAGGCGGGGTCGCGCGGAGCGTGGACTGCACGCGCCAGCCACTCGCGGACGAGCCCCGTATCGCCGAGCTCCTCGCCTTCGAGACGCGCCATCAGCACACAGACGCGCGCCGTGAGCCGGCTGTCGAGCAGCGGCTCGAGCGCCTTCCGCGCAACGTCCCACTCGTGTGCCTCGACCGCCGCCGTGGCGACCGCGATCGCGCTCTCGGTCGAATGCGGATTGAGCGCCGCGATCCGCTTGACGCGATCCAGCCGGTCCCGTGGGCTGTCGCCGATCCGGGCATGTGCGTAGGCGGTCGCAAGCTCCGGGTGCGGCGAGCGCCGCCACGTGCGCTCAAGCACCTTTGCCGCCCGCGCCGTATGCCCGCGCGCGGCGAGCAGCCGCCCGGCGATCGCCGATGCCGGGACCAGGTCCGGCGCAAGGTTGTGCGCTTCGAGCGCGAGCTGCATGGCGCGGATCGGATCGCTGTCCTCCGCCGCCTGCGCGCGCGCCGTCAGCAGCACCGCGCGCCGCCGCTCTGCCACCGCCTTGCCGACATGCTGGTGACGCCGCGCCAGCGCCAGCGTATCGAGCGCGCCCTCCCAGTCACCCTCCTTGCATTGGAGGTCGAACAGCGCCTCCATCGGCCAGTCGAGCTTTGGATTGAGCGCCACCGCGCGCTGGGCGAACTGGCGCGCAGCCTCCCGCTCGTTCTCCCGCGCAGCTTCCAGGAACAGCCCGCGCAGCCCGAGCAGCTCCGTATCGGGCGAGCCGAGCATCGCCTCGAAGAGCCGCCGCGCGGTCGTGCGGTCTCCCCCGAGCTGAGCGGCCTGCGCGCGCAGCAGGTGAGTCAGCGGCTCGTTCGGAAGCGCCTTTCGCGCCTGGCTCGCATGGCGCAGCGCGAGCGTGCGGTCGCCGGCGCCGATCGCGATGATGCCGCTCGACAGCGCCTCGAGCCCGCGCGCCTGCCGGCGGCGGTTGAAGAAGGCGCCGAGCGTGGCGGGGCTGTGCCAGAGCTGCCGCACCAGCGACCACAGCAGGATCGAGAGGCCGATCAGCATGGCGAGCAGCACGATCGCCCGGAACGCGCTGGTCTCGACCTCGTAGCCCTGCCAGTTGACGACAAGGCTGCCCGGGCGGTCGGCGAGCCACGACAGGCCGGCCGCGCACGCGACGACGACGAGCAGGAAGAGGACCAGCCGGACCATTGCTAGCCCTTCCGCTCCGCCTGGCCCTTGCCGGGGCCGAGCGAGGCCTTGAGCTCGGCATCGATGTTGCCGATCGCGCGATCGACGGAGGCCCGTGCCTCGACCTTTTCGAGCCACGCCCGGGCCGGCTCTTTCGCTTTCGGCGAAAGCTGCTGGGCCGAGTCCAGCACGGCTGCGAGGTTGCCGTCCTTGACGGCTGCCTCCATGCGCGCGACCACGGCCTCGACGCCGGTATCGCCGGACGAATGGCTCACGCGGCGCACGCGCACGATCGATCTGGCGCTCGCCAGTAGCCGGTCGAAGATCGAGGCGTCGGGCTGCTCGGCGTCGGCCTCGATGATTGGATGCGTCAGGCCGCGGAAGTCGCGCGCAAGCTCCGCGACCGGCGGCACGCCCTGCGACTTGTAGCGCTCGAGCACGGCGAGATCGAGCTTGCCGCCGGAGGCGCGGCCGACCTCCGCCAGCTCGCTGGAATAAGGGACGCCGCGCTCGATGACGCGCTTCAGGTTGCCGAGCTCGAGCGCCAGGATGATCCGCTCGGTGTTTGTCTTGCGGTCGAGATCGCTCTTCGCCAGCGTCTCCAGCTCCTGCTCGAGCGCGGAGAGCTTGCCGGAGACGGGCGCCAGCGACTTGCTGACGTCCTGCGAGCGTGCAACCGACTTCAGCTCCCGCGCGAGATCGCCCTTGAGGTTCGCATTCTCCGTCTGCAGGGATTCGATCCGTTGCCCGAGGCGTGTCGAGGCGGCTTTGAGGTCGGCGATCTCCCGGTTGAGCTGTTCGGCATTGGCGGCGGACGGGGCCGACGACAGCTTGTCGATCCGCTCCTCGAGCTGGACGATACGCGCTTGCGCGGCCTCCCCGCCCGACTTCGCGAGCTTCTCCTCGAGCCCTTTGACCTGCGTCGCGAGCTTGGCCTGGGCTTCGCTCGCCGGCGCGGCGTTGCGTCCCAACTCTTCCAGGCGTGCAAGACGCTGCTCGGCGGCCGTGAGTTTTTGCACAAGCTCCTGCGGCGAGCCGCCGGCGCGCGCGGCTGGCGATGTCTCGATCGCGCGAAGACGGCGCTCGAAATCCTGCGTTCCGGAATCATCCCCCTGGCCGATCCCGAGCAGCGGTGCCAGCACGAGTGCGGCCGCGAGCGTCAGGATTCCGCCCGCCATGCCGGCGGCCGAATGCGTGATCAGGGCGGAGAGTCCGCCGCCCGCGCCGTGATGGCCGCGTTCTGTTGCACCAGCATCGGCGGGCCCCGGCTGCGGGTCCACGGTGGAGGACGCGATCTCTTCCGCGCCGGTCGGCTCGGCAGCCTGGGCGTCAGCCTCCGCCGCCTCGTCCTTGCCAGGCGTGTCGCTATCGAGCCTCGTCGCCTCCACGTCGATGATCGCCGTGGGACGCCTTCCCGCGCCATCACCGCCCGGATTCGTGGGATCGCCGTTGCTGCTGGTCATGAACTTCAATGGCCTCTGGGAATCAGGCCGGCAGGCAGCGCTGCTCGCGTGCGGCCGGCGTCAGGGGGCTGCGTGCACTGGGTCCTGATACTCGCCCGATCCTGTCCCTTCAATGCGATTGTCACCTGCTCCGGGTCACAAGGGCAAGCATTTCTTGAAGATTCGGCTCTCTCGCCACCTCCGTCTCGAGCTTCAGGCGATCGAGCTCCTGGGCGACGGCGCCGGACAGGCAGAAGTGGACGGCATTGCCCGCTGCGGCGGTCAGGCCGTGCTTTTCGACGAGACGGGCATAGACGCGCGCCGTCTGGGCTGAGAACAGCAGCACGCCGCCAATTCGCCCGGCCTTGAATTCGGCGATGATAGGCGGACTGAAGGATTGGGCCGTCTCGGTCGTATAGACCACCGGCTCGAGCACGCTGAACCCGAGCCGGCGCAGCTCCCCGGCGATATCCGCGGCAACAGTGTCGCCGGCAAGATAGACGAGCGGCCCGCCGTTGACCTCGGCCTGCAGCGCGATCAGCGTTATCAGGTCCTTGGCCGCGCGCGGTCCCATGATGATTTGCTCAAATCCGAGTGCTTTGGCGGCGGCCGCTGTCCCCGGTCCGACGGCATAGAGCGGCAGCACGCGCGCGGCATCCATCGCCGGGCTCGTTGCGAGCGCGCGCACGCCGTTGCGGCTCGTTGCGATCAGCGCCTGCGCGCCTTCCAGATCGACCGCCTCCGCGCCCTCGAAATGGATCGTCAACAGCGGCTCGATCAGAGCCTGATGACCGAGCTTCTCGAGCCGAACCTTGATCTCCGTCGAGTCGGCCTCCGGCCGTGTGACCAGCAGCCGCATCAGCGCACGCTGGCGAGGAATTCGGGCCCCGCCTTGGCGATCACTTCTTCCGCCGCCTCCGCGCCGAGACTGAGTGCGGCGGCAGCATTACCGCTCCGCCGCGCCTCGAACGACTTCGAGCCGTCCGGCGCCAGCACCATGCCTTGGAAGTCGAGGATCGAGCCTGCGAGCCGCGCGAGCCCCGCGATCGGCATCCGGCACGAGCCGTCGAGCCGGGCAAGGAACGCGCGCTCGGCGGCGACGCAAAGCGCGGTCGGCTCGTGATTGAGCGACGCGACCAGCCTGTGAGTATCGCTGTCCGTCGCCCTGA
>JBIOVC010000111.1:0-7100 GCA_044867545.1 Hyphomicrobiaceae bacterium
CCGAACGCTCTCCCTCCGACAGTGGCTCCAGTGCGTAACCCGACCCGTCGGCAGCCATGGCGACCGCCTCCGCCGACAGCGCCAGTGCCCGCGGCGCCGCGGCCAAAACCAGCGCCCGAGGCGCGTCTTCGCCCATCCGTGCCGCAAGCGACTGCCGCCGGCGCATGACGTCGTAGACGAGGTTTCCGATCGCCGCCCGGTCGCCGCTGCCCGCGAAGCGATGCGTCCGGCCCCAGTCCGAAAGGGCCTCAGCCGCCGGCCGGTGGCGCTCGAAGATGTCCGTCAGGATCTCGACCGCAGCCCTCATGCGGGCACCGGGCTTCATGACGCGGGCGCCCCTCCGAATGACCGGACGGGGGGCAGCGGATCGAAACGCATAAGGATGCCCGGATCAGCTGCTGCCCGGATAGTTTGGGCTCTCGCGCGTGATCGAGATTCCATGGGTGTGGCTCTCGCGGATGGCTGCCGGCGAGACCCGCACGAACTTGGCGCGCGCCTTGAGCTCGGCGAGGGTTCTGGCTCCGACGTAGCCCATACCGGCCCGCAGTCCGCCAACGAGCTGGTGCACGACGGTCCCGACCGGACCCTTGTAAGGCACCTGACCCTCGACGCCCTCCGGCACCAGCTTCAGCGTGTCCTTGACCTCCTGCTGGAAGTAGCGGTCCGCGCTGCCGCGAGCCATGGCGCCGACCGAGCCCATGCCGCGGTAGGATTTGTAGGTCCGCCCCTGGTAGAGGAATGTCTCACCCGGACTCTCGTCAGTGCCGGCAAGCAGCGAGCCAATCATCACACAGTCGGCCCCGGCCGCGATCGCCTTGGTGATGTCGCCGGAGTACCGGACGCCTCCATCCGCGATCACCGGCACGCCGTGCTTCTTGGCCTCGGCGACGCAATCGAGGATCGCGGCAAGCTGGGGCACGCCGACACCGGCGACGATCCGCGTCGTGCAGATCGAGCCAGGACCGATCCCGACCTTGACCGCTTCGGCACCGGCATCGATCAACGCCTTCGTTCCTTCCCCGGTGGCAACGTTGCCGGCGATCACCTGCGTGCTATTGGAAAGCCGCTTGATGCGATCGACCGCATCGAGCACGCGCCTTGAGTGCCCGTGCGCGGTGTCGACCACGATCAGATCACAGCCGGCCGCAATCAGCCGCTCGGTACGCTCGTGCCCCTCGTTTCCGACGCTGGTCGCCGCCGCGACGCGCAGCCGCCCGGCCTCGTCCTTGCAGGCATCCGGATGGCTTGCCGCCTTCTCGATGTCCTTGACCGTGATCAGGCCGATGCAGCGGAACGCCTCGTCCACGACCAGCAGCTTCTCGATACGGTGCTGGTGCAGCAAACGCTTGGCCTCGTCGCGGTCCACGCCCGACTGGACCGTGATCAGCCGCTCCTTGGTCATCAGCTCCGAGACCGGCGTCTTGGGATTGGTCGCAAACCGCACGTCGCGATGCGTCAGGATGCCGACCAGTCGGCCACCACGTCCGTCCTTGCCGGCCTCGACGACCGGAACGCCCGAGATCCGGTTCTCGTGCATCAACTTGAGCGCATCCTCGAGCTTGGCGGTCGGATGAATCGTGAGCGGATTGACAACCATGCCGCTCTCGAATTTCTTCACCCTTTCGACCTCTTTCGCCTGTGCCTCCGGGGAGAGGTTGCGGTGGATCACGCCGACCCCGCCCGACTGCGCCATGGCAATCGCGAGCCGGCCCTCCGTCACGGTGTCCATGGCGGAGGAGATGATGGGAATCTTGAGTCCGACCGTCTTGGTGATTCGCGTGGTGACGTCGGCCTCGCCCGGCATGATCTCGGACGCTTGCGGCACCAGCAGGACGTCGTCGAACGTCAACCCGATCCCAAAGTCCTGATCGAGCGGGCTTTGGGCCATGGGCATCTCCTTATCGCAGGTTGCACGGGAATCGCCTGGGGCGATCACTGTGCGACACGCATATAGCAGCGGTCGGCCACCAGGGGAAGGCGCCCAGGGAAAACGCGGCTAATCAAGCACAATCAGGTGGTTCGGAAGCTCTGACCGGTCGGCGCTGCCGGGCGGAAAGTGCTCGGCGAGCAGGGCTCCCGCAGCCTCGATCGCGCCGATGAATCCGTCCGCCGCCCGTCCCTGTCCGATCGCCGAGGTCAGACCATCGACGATCGCCTGCCAAGTGGCCGGCGGCACCTTGGTGTGGATCGCCGCATCGGCCAGGACTTCGGCGTAGTGCTCGGCCACCGAGACGAAGATCATGACCCCGGTCCGCCCCTCGGTCGTGTGCAGGTTCTGCGCCAGGAACTGCTCGACGGCGCGCCGGTGCGCCCGCTGGACCAGGATCGGACGGGGCACCAGGCGGAACCGGATCGGACGCGGCAAGGTGACGGCAAGCACCAGCACGAACACGGCGAGCTGCAGCGCGTAGATCGACTGGACCGAGAACCACGTGAAGAAGATGAACGGCCAGGGTGCGGCGAGCGCAATAACCGAGGCGATCAGAAAGGGAACCGACAGGTAGCTCGCGCTCTCGGCCGCCACGACCGCAACGATCTCGCCGCTGGTACGACGCTCGGCTGTTGTGATCGCCTGGGCGATTCGCTCGCGGTCGGTCTCCGAGATCAGCACGACTGCCTCCTTGCCCACGCTCACCAGCTCCCGGACGATCCGCCGCCGCCGAAGCCGCCGCCACCCCCGCCGAACCCCCCGCCCGAGTCGGAGCCCGAGCCGCCGCTCCCACCCCAGCTCCCCGAGCCGCCCCAGCCGCCAGGCACGACCACCGGGCCGCGACCACGACGATAGGATCGCCTGTAGCCCGGCGTGCCCGGACCGCGCTTGGCCTGCTGGAGCTGGGCGTAGATGACGAAGGCGATGATCGCAGCCCAGAACAGCACGAAAAATACGGTAGCAGGATCGATCCCGGGGCTCCGCTTCACACCTCTGGCAGCCCTGTCCCTGACCGCCTCGGCGTCGCCGAGCAGCACGTCCCTGATGTCGCGTACCCCCGCTTTGATGCCGTCCGCAAAACTGCCCCGGCGGAATGCCGGCAGGATCGCATTCTCGATGATGATCCGGGTCAGCGCGTCCGTGAGCTGAGGCTCGAGCCCGCGGCCGACATCGATCCTGACCTGCCGCTCGTTCGGTGCGACGATCAGCAGAACGCCGTTGTCGAGGCCCTTCTGACCGATCCCCCAGGCACGGCCGAGCCGGTACCCGTAGTCCTCGATCGCATAGCCCTGGAGCGACTTGAGAGTGACCACCACGAGCTGATCGGATGCCTTGGCTTCGAGCGCCGCGAGCGTCGACTCGAGCTCCGCCTTGTCCTGCGCCGACAGGAGTGCCGCCTCGTCCACGACTCGGCCGGTGAGCGCTGGAAATCTCGGCTGCGACAGCTGGGCTCGAAGCGTCGCTGCGATGAGCAGCACGCTGAGAAGGCCGAGAAGCAGCACCGCCAGGCGCCGGCCGCCTCGCACGGCTTCTCGCGACACGGGATGCCCGGCGGCCTGCATCCGGTCGATGGACCCGGTACACCCGGCCAGAGACAGGCAGAGCGGCGCGCCCGCGCCCACCATCACTTTTTCTGCGTCCCGAAATCGACTTTTGGCGCCTGCATGTCCGCGGGCGGAATGTCGAACGTCGCCATCGGCGTCGCCGACCCGTAGAGCAGCCATTTCCATATACGGCCCGGGAACGTGACAAGCTCGGTGTTGTAGGCACGAACCGCCTCGATATAGTCGCGCCGCGCAATCGAGATCCGGTTCTCGGTCCCCTCGAGCTGGCTCTGCAGGGCAAGAAAGTTCTGCCCCGACTTCACCTCGGGGTACCGCTCCACCACCACCATCAGCTGCCGCAATGCCCCGCCAAGCGAATTCTGCGCATCCTGGAAGCGCTTCATCGCCTCGGGATTTGTCAGGATGTCGGGCGGGATCTGCACCGACGTGGCGCGAGTGCGCGCCTCCGTGACGTCGATCAGAACCTTGCGCTCCTGCTCGGCGAAACCCTTCACGGTCTCGACGAGATTGGGCACGAGATCCGCGCGCCGCTTGTATTGGTTGAGCACCTCCGACCAGGCCGCCTTGGCGTTCTGCTCGTAGGTGGGAATCGTATTGACGCCGCAGCCTGCCATGAGGACGGCAGCGAGGATGGCGAGTAGCGGCGCAATGACGACCCGCCCGGCAATCAATGAACGCATCATGGTCTCCCATCGAGGGACGCTCGTTGATCTAATAGTGAGCGAGCCGCCCGCCGGCAACCGCAGTGGACAATCAAGGTGGATTTGCGCCACCCGCGCGCCCCTTGAACCCTGTCGCCAGCACATAGAGCTCGGAGGACTCTTTTCGGCTGGCCGGCGGCTTGACGTGGCGGACGCTCGCGAACGACCGCTTCAGCCGGTCGAGCAGCGTGCGCTCCGTTCCCCCCTGCAACACCTTGCACAGGAAGCCGCCCCCCGGCGCCAGCACCTCGCATGCGAACTCGGCCGCCGCTTCCGCCAGCGCCATGATCCTGAGATGGTCGGTCTTCGTATGGCCGGTCGCCGGCGCCGCCATGTCGCAGAGCACGACATCGACCGGCCCCTCCCCGAGCGCCGCCCGGATCTCGGAGGGCGCATCTGCATCGAGGAAGTCGCCCTGCAGGATGGCGACGCCAGCAATCGGGTCCATCCTGGAGAGATCGACCGCGACCACCACGCCACGACCCTCTGCGGCCTTCACCCGCTCGGCGGCCACTTGCGACCATCCGCCTGGGGCGGCGCCGAGGTCGACAACCCTCTGCCCGGCCTTGAGCAGCCGGTAGCGGTCATCCATCTCGGCGAGCTTGTAGGCCGCGCGCGAGCGGTACCCGGCCCGCTTGGCCGCCGCTACATAGGGATCATTGAGCTGCCGTTCGAGCCATTTCTGAGAGGACAGCGAGCGCTTGCGCGCACCACGCAGCCGGACGCTGAGTTGGCGCTCGCCGCCGCGCCCCGCGCTGCTGCCGCCCCGCTTCGCTCTTGCCATCTCTGCTATCTGCGGTGTCCGTTGCGCTTGCGTCGCCCGCGCCCGCGTGCTGCCCGGAAATGCCCATCCTCGGCCATCAGCGTCGCCAGCATCCCTTCGCGCAGACCACGGTCGGCGACGCGCAACCGTTGCGCCGGCCACATCCTGAGCAGCGCCTCGAGGATCGCGCAGCCCGCCAGCACCAGGTCGGCCCGCTCCCTGCCAATGCAGGGCTCCGCGACCCGCTCCTCGTAGCTGCGCCGCAGCAGACCATAGGTGATGCGGCGTACGTCATCGACCTCCAGCCAGCAGCCGTCAACCCGGTTGCGATCGTAGCGCTCGAGCCCGAGCAGGATTCCGGCGAGCGTGGTCACGGTGCCCGAGGTGCCGAGCAGGTGCACGTTGCCGCTGGCCAGCCGCTCTCGGAAGCCGTGCTCCGCCTCGAACGGGGCGAGATGGGAGGTGACCTCCGCGACCATCGCCTCGAAGCTCTGCTCGCTGACGTGGCGCCCGCCATGGCGCTCGGCAAGCGTGACGACGCCGGCCGGAACCGAGGTCCACGCGGCAATACAGGTGTGCGCGTCGAGCCGGTCGGCGAGCGTGCGCCGCCACTGCCCGCGCCGACGCGCCAGATCGAGCCAGATGAGCTCGGACGAACCGCCGCCGATGTCGAACACCAGCGCCAGATCGCAACGCAGGTCGATCAGCGAGGCGCAACCCGACACCGCGAGCTTGGCCTCCTCCTCGCAGGTGAGGATGTCCATCGCGAGTCCGAGCTCATTGCGAATGCGGGCGATGAACTCCGGCCCGTTGCCGGCGATGCGGCACGCCTCGGTGGCGACGAGCTTGGCCCGGTCGACGTGGTGGCGTGAAATCTTCGCCGCGCACACCCTGAGCGCATCCAGCGTCCGCGCCATCGCCGCCTGCGACAGCATTCCCGTCGTCATTACGCCCTCACCGAGCCGGATGATCCGCGAGAACGCATCGACCACATGGAAGCCGCGCCGTGTCGGCCTGGCGATCAGCAGTCGGCAATTGTTGGTGCCAAGGTCGAGCGCCGCATAGGTGGAGAGCCGTTCGACGCGGTCGTTGGCAGGCCGTCCTGTTTGAGCCGCCTGACGTCCGGTCTTGATCGCCGAGTTGTCGGCCACCGGACGGGACACGACTTGCCGGCGGAGGTCACCGCTGGCGCCACCAATGACGCCAACCCCTCCTTCGGCCAGCGGCGCTTCGCGCCGTTCGTCGCTCGGCCCCTGCACGGTCCATCTCCGGCGCCAGCATAGAGCTGCACGGACGCCTATTCCGGCGTGATCTCGAGGCCACTCTACCAGCTTGCGCGCGAGCGTAAAGCGATCGGTGCACAAACTAGAGGCATGCTAAATCGTACCGAACGCACCGTCGGATTGAGTTGGGACAGATGTACGGACGACACCGCAGCCGCCGGTCGCGCTTGTCGCGCATCGCCATCCTCACCTGGACGGCAGTCGTGGTGAATGCCAGCGCCGGCGCCGAGGCCGCCCGGCTCGAACAACTGGTTGCCGCCTATCCGCAGCACCTCGCCGGCATCGATGGAAACTGGCTGGTCTGGCGCGACGGCAGTCGCATGCGGATTGACGATGGCCGCGGCGAGAAAGACTTTGCTGCATGGCTCGCCGATCCCGACATCGAGGACATGCTCGCGATCCCTTATCCGACGAGCGCGGTCATCGCCGCTCCGCCCGTGAACAGCGATCCGGGACGGGCCCGCAACAGCACATTCTTCGACAAGATGTACGGCGACTGCCGCCGGGGCGAGGTGGAGCGCAATTTGGTGGATGTTATTTGGCTCCCGGGCAGCGCTCGCCAGCGGATCCGAGTGACCCGCATCAACGGCGTTGCCGAGCGCCTCGCCCAGGTCTCGCGCGCGCTCGAAGCCCTGCCGGCCACATACAGGCCCTACCTAGCGCCGGCTGCGGGCGGATACCACTGCCGGCCGATTGCCGGAACCGGCCGCGTGTCGCCGCATGGCTATGGGATCGCCATCGACATCGCGCTTACCCACGCCGACTACTGGCGATGGACGCCCAACGCCAGGAGCCGCCCGTTCCGCAACCGCATCCCAATGGTGATCGTGCGGATCTTCGAGGCCCACGGCTTCATCT
>JBIOVC010000112.1:0-3185 GCA_044867545.1 Hyphomicrobiaceae bacterium
CGATGGAGCCGAAGTTGCCCTGGCCGTCCACCAGCATGACGCGCAGCGAGAAGTCCTGCGCCATGCGCACCAGCGCGTCGTAGATCGCCAGGTTGCCGTGCGGGTGGAATTTGCCCATCACCTCGCCAACCACGCGGGCGCTCTTCATGTACTTTTTGTTGTGGTCGAGCCCCAGCTCCTGCATGCCGTAGAGGATGCGCCGGTGCACGGGCTTGAGGCCGTCGCGGACGTCGGGCAGCGCCCGCGACACGATCACGCTCATGGCGTAATCGAGATAGGAGCGCTTCATCTCGTCGGCGATCGCAATCGGCCGGATGTCGATGGGGCCCTTCCCGGAGCCTTCGCCGCCCGCGGAAGTGTCGTGGTCAGCCACTGGTTGTGCCTATGGTTGTATGTCTGGAGGAGGGTAAATCCGGCTCCTGCTCAAGCCGAGGAATCGCGCCGAAATGCCCTTTTCGGAGTGCCCGTCAGCGTTGATAGCCGAGCAGGCCTGGAGGGGCAATGGCAGGCGCCGCAAACAGCTTCAAATATAGGGATTTTTGCACATTTTTCAATCTATTGGGATGCAAGCGGTAGGGCAAATTCGAGGGCGCTCGACTCGCCCACTCAGAGCAGCTTCACGAACTCCTCTTCTGTGAGACCAGCCTGCCGGATGATCGCTCGGAGCAGAGGCTGGGGAAGGTCGCGGCCCTGTGGACCGGTACTGTCGTCGCTCGCCGCGGATTGCAGGTGTGCACCATGCGATGATGGCTTCCAACCGATCGAACGATCTCAAACCTCCTTGTCGCAAGGCTCGGATGACCTCATCCGCCTTCAGCGAGGGGAGGCGCCCCGTCATGCCGCGATAGAGACGGTGACCTCGTGAACCTCAGGCTTGCCCGCGTCCGCTGGAATGTCCTCGCCCCGTTCCAGCCTGCTTTCGAGCACAAGCTCGATCGCCTCCTTCGCCATGGCGAGCGCCTCGTCGACCGTATCACCCGCAGTGACAACCTCGGGGAGAGCAGGCACGCGCACGAGGAAGCCGCCCTCCTCCATGGGCTCAAGCACGATCGTGTAGGTCTGCATCGTGGTCATGGTGCTCTCCTCGGCTGACGGACCGTTTACCACGGTCCGGGTTGAAGAGGCGAGCCCTCGGCAGGGGCATGGCGAACGCGTTCACCCGCCGAAGACGACTTGATACATGATCCGGCCGGGGGCGAAGGTGAAGATGCCGGCGATCACGAGTGCGCCGCTGAACAGACCGAGCATCGTGAGCTTGTGCCCCCGCACGATGTGACTGCGCGCGTAGTAGATGCCGAGAGGCAACATGGTGAGGGAGAGGATCGAGAGCAGATGGATCGGGCTCCAAGGCCCCCAAACGCGCAGCTCCTGGATCCAGAACGAGCTGAGGGCGACGACCAGCATGAGCGCCACCCAGACGTAGCCGAGCGCGCGGTGCCCCGTCGTGCCCTTCACCCGCGCCAGCTGCACGACGCCCAGAACGAAGGCGGCAACGGCGGCATAGGCGTGGATCTGGATGGGCACAGAGGCGTCTGTGAGCGGGGCAAGGTCCATGGCGGAACTCTCATGTTAATGAATTTTACATAGACTCCTCCGGCACGCTGCGCAACCGGAAAATCCGCTGCACATCTCAGTGCCCTGGGTCAACAGCTACAGAACCGCCAACAGACCGGCCACGAACTCGGAGAGGCCGGTCTGGCGCTCGCGCTTGAGGCGCTCGGCCGCGACGATGCCGGTGAGGCTTGCGACGGTGGCCTCCAGGTCGGCATTGACGAGGGCATAGTCGTACTCGTCCCAATGCCCGATCTCGGCTGCCGCCGCCGCCAGGCGGCGCCGCACGACCGGCTCGGCATCCTGGTTGCGGGTCCTGAGGCGCCGCTCCAGCGCCTTGCCGTCGGGCGGCAGGATGAACACGCGCACCACCTCGCTCGGCATCTGCCGCTTGAGCTGGCGCGCGCCCTGCCAGTCGATGTCGAACACCACGTCGGTGCCGGCCTCCACCAGCTCCAGCACTTGGGCCTTGGGGGTGGCGTAGCTCTCGCCGAACACCTCGGCCCATTCCAGCAGCTCGCCCGCGCGCTTCCTGCGCTCGAACTCCGCCTTGTCGACGAAGTGGTAGTCGCGGCCTTCAACCTCGCCGGGGCGGAGGCCGCGCGTGGTGACCGAGACCGACATGCGCAAGGTCGGGTCCACCGCAAGCAGGCGCCGCGCCAGCGTGGTCTTGCCGGCGCCCGAGGGCGAGGACAGCACGAGCAGCATCCCCCTGCGGCCGATGCGGGGGCCGCCTGCGGCGCCGGCCTCGCTTGCCTTCTCACTCAATGTTCTGCACCTGCTCGCGCATCTGGTCGATCACCGCCTTGAGCTCCAGACCGGCGCGCGTCGTCTCCGCATCGTAGGCCTTGGAGCAGAGCGTGTTGGCCTCGCGGTTGAACTCCTGGGCCAGGAAGTCGAGCCGGCGGCCGGCGGGCTCCTTGCTGTCGAGCAACTCGCGCGCGGCGGCCACGTGGGCAGCGAGCCGCTTCAGCTCCTCCTCCACGTCGGCGCGGGCGGCCAACAGCGCCGCCTCCTGATAGAGGCGCGTCTCGTCCAGCGTCACTCCCGTCTCCAACAGCCGCCCCACCTGCTCCCTGAGCCGCTGGCGGATCGCGGCCGGTGCGCGCGACGGCGACCGCTCGACCCCCTCGACCAGCCGCTCGATCTCGGCCAGCTGCCGCTCCACGACGGCCTTGAGGTGGCCGCCCTCGTCGGCGCGGGCGCGCACCATGCCATCGAGCGCGGCGTCGAGGCTCGCCAGCATCGCGTCGTTGCGCGCAGCGGTCTCGGCCTCGCTCTCCTCCGGCTCCACCAGCTCCAGGACGCCGCGCACGTTGAGCAGCGCCTCCGCGCTGGGCGGGCCGACCGCGGCCACGCCGCGCAGCGTCTCCACAGCCGCCAGAACCTGCTTCAGCGCCGACTCGTTGAGGCGGATCTCGGTCTGCCCGTGCGCGCGCTTCACGCTGAGATTGACCGTGAGGCTGCCGCGGCTGACGCGCCGTGACACCGCCTCGCGGATGCGCGCCTCCAGGCTCTCGAAGCCGGGCGGCACGCGCAGCCTGATGTCGAGGCCGCGCCCGTTCACCGAGCGCAGCTCCCAATGCCAGCTCACGGGACCTGCCGCACCAGCCGCCCGCGCGAACCCTGTCATG
>JBIOVC010000113.1:0-3998 GCA_044867545.1 Hyphomicrobiaceae bacterium
GGTGCCGCTGCTCATCATCCGCGGCGAGAACTCGGACATCCTCGGCGCGGCGACGGTCGCGGCGATGCAGGAGCGGCATCCGAACTGCGCGGTGGTCGAGGTGGCGGGGCAGGGTCATGCGCCGCTATTGAAGGATGCGGCGACGATCGGCGCGATCGGCCAGTTCCTGGCCGCAGTCGATGCGGGGCGGGGTGTGGCCGGTGAGCGCGCCGGCCGGACCCGGTGAGACTGCTCGGGAATCAGCCGCGCTTCTCGACCTCGCCGCGATCGATGCGGCGCGAGAACTCGGTCTGGCCGCCGGAAGCCAGGATGCGCGCCTGCTCGATCCAGTTCTCGCGCTCGATGCGGCCCTTGAACTCGAGCTTGGTGCTGACGCGCTCAATGTCGGCGGAAGTCCAGTTGGCGATCTGCTCGTAGCGGGTGATGCCCATGGCGTTCAGCCGCTTCTCGATCAGCAGGCCGATGCCGCGGATGCGCTTGAGGTCGTCCGGCTCCGCCGGGGCGTCGGCCGGCCGGTAGGCCTCGGACTTCACCGAGCGCAGGACGGAGATGTCGCTGCGCTGCGGACGGTCTGCGGCAGCAGGCTCGGCGTCCTCCTCCTCGGCTGCAGGCGCCTCCGGCTCGGCGACCGCAGGGGCGGCGGCGGGCGGGATGGAGCTAAGCGGCGATCCGCCATGCATGCGATCGAAGATGCGCGAGAATGCGGTTTCCACACCACGGGCGAGAACGGCAGCCTGCTCGACCCAGTACTCATTCGCGATGCGGCCTTCGAGGCCCAGCACACGGTCGAAGCGGACGACGTCTCCCGGACCCCACGCGGCGATTTGAGCGTAGGTCGTCACGCCCTCATCAGCGAGGCGCTGCTCCAGCTCGGCGTCGATGTCGGCGATGCGCCGCAGGCTGCCGCCCGGCGAGGGCGGCGGTAGCGGTGACGATGGGCCTGGTGCTCGCGCTGCCGCTACGGCGGCAGCGGCAGCGGCAGCGAGCGGAACTGATACCCGCTGCTCGACGGTAGACGGTGCCGGCTCGGCGGGCGCGGGCTCGGGCTGCAGCTTGCGCAGCGTGTAGGCGGTCTCGCCGCCACCGGCGAGGATCTGGGCCTGCTCGATCCAGTTCTCCCGTGCGATACGCACGCCGAGGTTGAGCTCGGTGCTGATCCACTCGACGTCCTCCGCGTGCCATGCCGCGATGTGCGCATAGGTCCGCACGCCGTGGGCATTGAGACGCGCCTGGAGCGCCTGATCTATGCCGCGGATGCGCGTCAGATCATCGGCAGAGGCGGCAACCTGCGGTACCTCGGCACGCGGGCTCACCTCCGGAGGAGGTGCCGCCGGAGTGGCGACCGCGAGGCTCGACTCGGCCGGACCCGGCTCCCGGCGCGCGGCGGTTGCCGCTGCCGCCGACAGTGCAGCGGCAGTGTCCGCATTGCTGCCGGCAATGGGTGCGGGAGGGCTGCGCCGGGCAACCGCGCCGATCGACCTTGCGGCTGCCATGAGCGCGGCGGAGCGGTCGGGCTCCTCCGCGGGTGGAGGCACCGGGGTAGGCCGAGCTGTGGCTGGCGGCGTCGTCGCGGGCTCGCGAGCCGCCACCGGCGCGGGCGCAGGCGACGTCCTCGGAGAGAGCGCGACCGGTGCCGGAGGCGCGGCAAGCGGCGCGCTCCCCTGGCCAGAGAGAGCGCGCTCGAAGCGGGTCGCTGCCTCGCTCGCGCCTGCCTGTACGGCCGCGGCCGGCTGCGGCTTCGGGCCCAAGGCAAAGAAGGAGCGGCGAACGAGGCAGGCCAGGAACGCACCGAGGAAGTAGGCGCCAAGCAACAGCAATGCGGTCTGCCAGATGAGAGCGATCATCGCCGGTCCCCCTGCCCTCCGATTGTCACCACTCTCAATCCCCAGTGCGCGCGCACGACATCCAGCCGACCACCGCGCCGATCGCGAACGCGAACGCTACGTACCAGATCAGCTCCATGAAGAGATACTCCACCTTCGTCCTCCCTTACCGCCTTGCGCGGGCTTCCCCTATTGCACCTGGAGCTCCACGCGCCGGTTCCTGGCGCGGCTCTCAACGGTATCATTGGATGCGAGCGGCCGCGCGTCCGCATAGCCCGCCGCGGTCATGCGGCCAGGGTCGATGCCGGCGCCGGCGAGGTAGTCGATCACCACGCGTGCGCGGCGCTCGGACAGTCTCTGCTTGCTCGCCGGCGTGCCCTCCGCATCGGCATGGCCGGCGACCTCGAACCTGACCTCGGGGCACTTGCGGGCCGCTGCCGTCAGCCGGTCGAGCGTCGCATGGCTCTGCTGGTCGAGGTCGGCGCGGGCGCGCGCAAAGGTGACGCTGCCCGGCGCGAGCGCATTGCTCATCTCCTCCCGGCAACGCGCCAGCTCCTGCCTGCGGCGCGTCTCCTCCTCGGCTGCCTCCTTGCGCTTCGCTTGCTCTTTCGCTGCCGCCTGGCGGCGCGCCTCCTCCTCAACCGCACGTTGACGCTCCAGCGCCGCCAGCCGCTGCGCTTCGGCTTCCCGCTCCGCGGCGCGCGCAGCCTCGATATCGGACTGGCGCTTGGCTTCCGCCGCGGCGTCCGCCTTCGCCACCGGCTGCTTCAACATGTACTGCTCGTTCGCCACCTTGAACGGCGCCGGCAGGGCCGACCTCAGCGCCTTGCCGATTGATGCTGCCGCTTGCTCGTCCTGTGCAAGGCCGACGATGTCGAGCTTGGTATCGGTGAGCTCCACGCGGCCCTCTTCGAGCTCGGCAACATTGGTGAGCGCCGCAACGACCGCCTCCCGCCAGCCGCGCGGCTGGCCGGCTGCTATCGACATGCGATCGACGACGGCACGGGAAGGAAACGCTTTCTTCGCCAGCTCGTAGATCTCGTCCCGCTGACGCTCGCTCGGCGCATAGCCCGCAAGCTCGAGCTGCCGCTCGCGGCGCTCGGCCGACCATGTGTAGGGCTTGACCTTGGGCGGCGCGACCTTGTCCCGCTCGACGGTGATACCCTGGGGAAGGCCCTCCGCCAGCGCGGCCTTGACGCTCTGGTAGGCGGCACCGTCGGCCGCCTCGCCCTCGACGGTCAGGGCAATGCCGGTGAGCCGCACGCGGCCGCCCGGCTTCAGGCGAGCGAGCTGCTTCAGCGCGAAGCTCACGCCGCCGAGCCACTGATCCTGGTTGGGCGCGCCACGGGCGAGCTGCATCTCATCGTTCACCTCGCGCCCGGAAAAGGTGGCCTTTGCAGTCCCGATCACGGCCTTGCGCATCGCCTCGTTCGGGACATTGCCGGAAATCTGCAGGCGGTTGCCCTGCAGCACCGCGGACCAGACGTAGGTGGTGGCGAGCGCGACAAGCTCGATGCGATCCTCAACGACGCGCACGCCCGTCTGGCTGCTCACAATCTCGATCGCACTCCGGCGCTCGCTCTCGGCGGAAGCCTTGCCGGTGAGCACCATGTCGCGCCCGGAGAGAGCCGGGGAGGCCCACTCGAGGCCGGAGCGAGCCAGAGCATCGGCGGCACGCCGCTGCAGGCCGGCCTCGATGGCCGCGCGCTCACCGGAGACGGCGACAAGCAGCAACAGTGCCAATGGAACAAGGCCCCACAGCCACCGCAAGGGATTGCACCGCATGAGTGTCCTCACCGCCGCAAGGCGCCCCTACTCCTTCCGACGCCCTCTTTGCCCCGCGCGTGCCCCAACCCGCAACGCGACCGCCAACCGGCACGCGTCGCAGGACCGCCTCTTGCCCCGCCCATTGTGATGCGCGCGCACTATAGCCAAGGGGGTCGACGATTGGAAGCAATCATCCCGCGAGGACGATCTGACACGCTACTCGCTGCGCAATGCCTCGATCGGGTTCAGCATCGCCGCGCGGCGCGCCGGGAAGAAGCCGAAGAATACGCCGGTGCAGGCCGCAGCCAGCATCGCCACAAACACCACGTCGGGTGAGATGAGGATCGGCCATTCGGCGGTATGGGCGATGGCGATTGCCAGTGCGATACCGATCACTACGCCGATCAG
>JBIOVC010000114.1:0-8027 GCA_044867545.1 Hyphomicrobiaceae bacterium
CTGTTGATCCTCGGCGCCGACGCCTTGATGAAGTCGGCCACTGTGGTGCGCGCCTCTGCCGGCAGCTGGCTGCTGATCGAGGCCAGCCGATCGAGTTCCTTCGCGCTCGACTGCAACCCGGGCAGCGCCGCGTTGGCCGACGCCGCATCCTTCACGTTTGAGAGGTTCGCACCGAGCGTCTGCACCGCCGAGACTACCTGCCGGCCGACGTCGGTGCCGCCGACGACGAGGCTCTGCGCGGCCTTCGTCGCATCTGCTACAGCGGGTTGCGACGTATCGATGACGACACGCTGATCGGGTTCCATGCCGCGCAGCAGGAACCATGTGAGTCCTGCGAGCGCCAGCAGCGGCAGCACCCAGTATGCCCACGACGATGACGTGCTGGCGGCGGTGCGCGATCTCGCCGGCCCGAAGCTCGCGGCGGCCGGCCTGTACGCTTCGGCGGGCTGGCGGCCGTAGGTCTCGCCCGCCTCGAGCATCGACGACAGCTCGCTCGGCATCGCCGCGGCGAACTGGTCCTTCTGCGACACGAGCATCCGCGCCAATCCTTGAGCGTCGAGGCCGGCGCTGCGTTGCTCGTGGCCGAGAACGCCGAGCACGGCCGGCGTCAGCAGCCCCATCAGCGTCTTGACCGAGCCCTCCCCGATCCCTTCGACGGTGCTGATTGCGCTGACGAGCTTGCCGACGGTGCTGCCGCCGAGCAGCGAGGAAAGCAGGTTCTTGCCGCTCTCGATCATCGACCGCGATCCGCCGATCGCGTCCGCGAAGGTATCGAGGCCGGCGCGAGGCTGCTCACCGACCGCCCTCGCAAGCTCGCGCGCACCATCCGGTTTCGACGCCAGGCTCGCCAGTCCGCTGAGCAAGGCGGGCACAGCAGCTCCGATCGCCCTCTGCGCCACGGTGCGGTCGAGGCCCGCGACGGACGCGATCCTCCCGACCATGTCGGGGGTCAGGAACTGCATAATCGCCGATAGGATGTTTACGGACATGACTTGGTCCTCGCTCTGATTGTTGACCAATGCATCGGTCAGCGGCACGGTGCGGCAGCGGCATTGAGAGCCCGCAGGCTCAATTGCGCGATTGAAGGCCGCTCGACACCGCGGTCCGCTGACAAGCCGTCGGACACACGCGCACAGCGCACATGCCGGACAACGGCTTGACGCCGATGCCCTGCCGAACTCTGCGTCAGCCCGCGCGCCGGTAACCATCCGGGTTAGTACTGTTTTCACCGGCGGACCCTCCCGACGGTAACCCCGGCCGCGCTCCCGGCACTTGGCGCCTCCGTTTTCAGGGATCGCCCTGATCGCCGCGCTAGGGGATGACCGCTACCGATCGACCAGGAGCGGCAGCAGGGCGCCGCGTTCTCGCGGGCACGTGAAACGCACACCTGCTCGCTTTGTCCGCGGATAAAGAGGTGAGGAAATGAACCTGAAGGTTGTTCAGATCGGCGGTGCCATGATCGGTCTCATGGCGGCCACCGCATATGCAGACACCCCTTCGTGCACGAGTGAGGCCGCCGCGAAGAAGCTCGCCGGCGCCGCGCTTACGAGCTTCATGCAGAAATGCGAGAAGGATGCGCAGTCGTCTTGCGAAGCGGGCGCGGAGCAGAAGAAGCTCTCGGGCGCTGCCAAGGCCAGCTTCACGAAGAAGTGCGTTTCTGAGAAGACCGGCAGCTGACCCCGCTCTCCCCTGGGCAGAGAGGCCAACCCTTTGCTGCTGTCGTTGCAGGTTGTCTCTGTTATGTATGCGGCAGGCGGTAGGCTCACGAGGATGCGGGCATGCGCTACGGCGAAGAGGATCGCGAAAGCCAGCACGTCGAGGACCGGCGCGGCCAGGGCGGCATGTTTCGCCGCACCGGCGGCGGCGGCATCCCGATCCCGATCGGTCGCGGCGGCCTGAGCATCACATCACTGCTGATCATCGGCGTCATCTGCTTGCTGCTCGGCATCAACCCGCTGACCCTGCTGTTTGGCGTCGACGGCGGGCCGAGCATTCCGAACCTGCCGCCCGTGGAGACCACGCGACGGACAGGGCCCGATATTCCG
Source organism: Hyphomicrobiaceae bacterium (assembly GCA_044867545.1). Taxonomy (GTDB): domain Bacteria; phylum Pseudomonadota; class Alphaproteobacteria; order Rhizobiales; family Hyphomicrobiaceae; genus DATLZB01. The sequence continues at coordinate 2,046 of JBIOVC010000114.1, forward strand.
GGTCTGCCTGGACAGAAGCCGGTCGAGGCGCAGAACGATGAGATGTCGCGCTTCATCCGCCGCGTGCTCGCCGACACCGAGGACGTCTGGGACCAGGTCTTCAAGGCGGCCGGCCGGCAGTATCAGAAGCCGACCCTGGTGCTGTTCAACGGCGCAACCCGCAGCGCATGCGGCACGGGCGTCGCTGATATGGGGCCGTTCTATTGCCCGCTCGACCGCAAGGTCTACGTCGATCTCGACTTCTACCGTGTACTGAAGGATCGCTTCGGCGCGCCCGGCGATTTCGCCCAGGCCTACGTCATCGCCCACGAGGTCGGCCATCACGTGCAGACCCTGCTCGGCATCTCCGAGAAGGTACAGAACATGAAGGAGAGATCAGACGAGCGACAGGCCAATGCGCTGCAGGTTCGCATGGAGCTGCAGGCGGATTGCCTGGCCGGTGTCTGGGCCAGCGTCAACGACCACCTCAAGAACCGTCTGCAGCCGGGCGACATCGAGGAAGGCTTGCGTGCGGCGGCAGCGATAGGCGACGACACGCTGCAGCGCAAGACCCAGGGCTACGTCGTGCGCGAGTCGTTCACGCACGGCTCCTCCGAGCAGCGGGTACGCTGGTTCAAGCGGGGGCTCGAAACCGGACAGACACAGGCCTGCGACACATTCAGCACGAACCAGCTTTGATCGCAGCTCTTCCACACCTTCGATGCATTGTACCCCGCAAGCCTAAGTAGAGGAGCAACCCGACCCGATGAATGCGGTGCGCATCCCCCAACCGATTTCGATCTCCACAGTCAAAGCCTGCACGCTTCTCCTCCTCTCAGCAGTCTCCCTTTCGCTCGCGACCGATATGGCGAGCGCCCAGAGTGCGACCTGGGAGGACGGCCGGCCGGTCTTCAGATCGGACGGTCGCAGCAGCGTCAGCACGCCCGGCATGGGGTTATGGGGCGAGGACGAAGAGTCCTCCCCGGGTAGGTTCCCCACGCTGATGTCGGGCGGCGCACGCCCCTACATCGCCCCCGAGGCGCCCGGGGTCGTCTCGTTCGCGTCGAGCGAGCCGGCAGGCACCATCCTCATCGATACCGCCGCGCGCCGGCTCTACTACACGCTGCCGAACGGCAAGGCATACCAGTACCCGATCTCCGTCGGGCGCGAGGGCTTCACCTGGACCGGCGTCGAAAGGATCAGCCGCGTCGTCGACTGGCCGGATTGGCATCCGCCCGCCGAGATGCGCCAGCGCCAGCCCGAGCTGCCGAAGAAGATGACAGGTGGAATTCGCAATCCGCTGGGCGCCCGTGCGCTCTACCTCGGCAGCACGCTCTACCGGATCCACGGCACCAACGACACGCGGACGATCGGCCAGGCGGCCTCCTCGGGCTGCTTCCGGATGATGAACGAGCACGTGATGCACTTGTCACGTGTTGCCGGGATCGGCACGGTCGTGAAGGTCGTGCGGCGGCTGCCCAACCGGCAGCTGGCCGGAACCGGGACACAAGGCTAGGGCGCTGCATCGAGCAGAAAATCGTCCCAGGCGGGGCTTGCGCCGAACCGCTCGACCAGGAAATCGACGAACACCCGGACCTTTGCCGCGAGATATCGGTTCGGCGCATAGAGCGCGTAGATGCCGAACTCCGTCGGCGGATGTTCCGGCAGCACGATCCTGAGGCGCCCCGCCTTGATGTCCGGCCCGATCATGAAGGTCGGCAGCATCGTGACCCCGTTGCCGTTGAGCGCTGCCGCGCGCAGCACATCGCCGTTGTTCGAGCACAGGTAGGATGTGATCGGCACGCTGATGATCTGGTCATCCTCGGTGAGCTGCCAGCGCTGCATCGGCGCCGTCTGCCCATAATTCAGGCAGCGGTGATGGACGAGGTCGTCGGGGCGCGCCGGCGCCCCGCGCCGGGCGAGGTACTCGGGCGAGGCGACGAGCGCGCGTCGCGCTGGCGCGAAGCGCCGCGCGATCAGGCTCGAGTCGGTCAGGATGCCGATCCTGAGCGTGACATCGACACCTTCCTCCAGCGGATCGATGAAGCGGTCGTTGAGGGTTAGCTCGATGCTGAGGCCGTCATGCCGAGCCTGGAAGTCGGCCACCGCCGCGCCCAGATAAAGCATGCCGAACGACATCGGCGCGTTGATCTTGAGCACGCCCTTGGGCTCCTCGTGGAGGCGCGAAATTTGGATCTCGGTCTCCTCCACCTGCGCCAGGATCGCGACACAGCGTTCGTAGTAGGCGAGCCCCGCCTCGGTCGGCACAACGCGCCGGGTCGTGCGGTCGAGGAGCCGCGCACCGAGCCCCCGCTCCAGCTCCATCACCGCCTTGCTGACGGCAGAACGGGTCAGGCCGAGCCTGCGCCCTGCCTCCGCATAGCTCCGCGTCGCGACCACCTTCACGAACGCGGACATCGCCGAGAGCTTGTCCATTGTATCCGTTTTGGAACCAGACTGTCAGATCTAGACGATATTGCCTTCTCACCGGCTACGACGCAACTATATGGTCACAACAGATGACCTCGAATTCATGAGCAGGAGGCTGACCGTGACCCGTGTTCTGGTTCTCTACTATTCGAGCTACGGCCACATCGAGCGCATGGCGGAGGCCGTCGCCGAGGGCGTGCGCGAAGCCGGCGCCGAGGTGACGATCAAACGGGTTTCTGAGCTGGTGCCGGTGGAGATCGCCAAGAAGTCAGGCTTCAAGCTCGACCAGAAGGCGCCGATCGCCACCGTCGACGAGCTGCCGGGCTACGACGCCATCATCATCGGCGTGCCGACCCGCTTCGGAAACATGCCCGCCCAGATGAAGAACTTTCTCGACCAGACCGGCGGCCTGTGGGCCGGCGGCAAGCTGATCGGCAAGGTCGGCTCGGTGTTCTCGTCTTCCGCCACCCAGCACGGCGGCCAGGAGAGCACGATCCTCTCGACCCACATCGTCCTGCTGCACCAGGGCATGGTGATCGTCGGCCTGCCGTATTCGTTTCAGGGGCAGTCGGGCGTCAAGGAGATAACCGGCGGATCGCCCTACGGCGCCTCGACCATCGCCGACAGCGACGGCTCGCGCCAGCCCACCGCCAACGAGCTGGCCGGCGCCCGCTATCAGGGACGCCACGTCGCCCAGATCGCAGCGAAGCTGAAATCGACCTGAACCGATCGCAACCATTTGCACAGCACACGAACTGAGGACGAAACCATGTCTGGCATCCATCACATCACCGCCATCGCCGGCAAGCCCGCGCGCAACCTGGACTTCTACACACGCACGCTGGGGCTCCGCTTCATCAAGCGGACCGTCAACTTCGACGATCCGGGCACCTACCATTTCTACTACGGCGACGAGACCGGGCATCCCGGCACGATCCTGACCTTCTTCCCATGGGAGCATGCTGCCGCCGGAGTCGCCGGCTCCGGCCTCACCCATGAGACCGCCTTTTGTGTGCCGGCGGTGTCGATCGGCTATTGGGTGCACCGACTCGTCGAGAAAGGCGTCTCTCATCAGCCGATCAGCAAGCGGTTCGGCCAGTCGGTCATCGAGTTCACCGATCCGGATGGCGTCGGCCTCGCGCTCGTCGGTACCGATGGCGCCGGGCGTGAGCCGGGCTGGAGCGGCGGCGGCATCCCGGCCGAGCACGCAATCCGCGGCTTTGCAGGCGCGACGCTCATCTCCGCCAACGCGGCGGCAACCACCGCGATCCTGACCGACGTCCTCGGCTTCACCGAAGCCGGCCGCGAGAACGGCACCGTGCGCCTGAGCACCGGCCAAGGCATCGGCGGGATCGTCGACGTGCGCGCGGGCGAAGGCCTGCGGCCCGGCCGGTGGGGGCGGGGCTCCGTGCACCACATCGCCTTCCGCGCACGCGACGACGCCGAGCAGGCCGAGATGGCCCGCAAGCTGCTCGAAGGCCACGGCGTCCGATCGACGGAGCAGCGCGACCGCCAGTACTTCCGCTCGATTTACTTCCGCGAGCCGGGCGGCGTGTTGTTCGAGATCGCAACCGACGAGCCGGGCTTCGCCATCGACGAGCCGGTGTCGAGCCTCGGCGCCACGCTGAAGCTCCCACCGTTCCTCGAGCCTCAGCGCAAGGAGATCGAGGCGGTGCTCCCGGACCTGGAGGTCGCTGCGTGATGGATACCGCGCTGAGCTTCATCCATCGCTTCGAGCAGGCGGCGCGCCCCGACGCGCCGACCCTGCTGATGCTCCACGGCACCGGCGGCAACGAGGATGACCTGCTCCCGCTAGGGCGCATGATGGCGCCTGGAGCGGGCCTGCTCTCGCCGCGCGGCAAGGTAACGGAGCACGGCATGCCGCGCGTCTTCCGGCGGCTGGCCGAGGGCGTGTTCGACGAGGATGATGTCCGGCGCCGCGCCCTCGAGCTGGCTGGCTTCGTAGAGGAAGCACGCGGCCGCTACGGCCTCCCGGCGCCGGTCGCAGTCGGCTACTCGAACGGTGCCAACATCGCGGCCGCCATGCTGTACCTGGCGCCCGACGCGTTGGCAGGTGCCGTCCTTCTGCGCGCGATGGAACCGTTAAGCACGAAGCCTGCCGCGAGCCTTTCTGGCAAGCCGGTGCTGATAGTGTCGGGCGCCATGGACCCGATAGCCGTCCCGGAGAACGCGGCCAGGCTGGCGTCCGCACTCACGAGCGCCGGAGCGGAGCTGCAGCACCGGATTATGCCGTCGGGCCATGAGCTGTCACAGAACGATGTCACCATCGCACGGAGCTGGCTCGAATCCCTTCAAGCCGCTCCGGCGCTTTCCTGAAGCCGAGTTAAAGGAGGCCAATCGATGAGCACAGAGAACATCAAGCAGCGCCGCAAGGCAGCCCTCGCCACCCCGTCCAATCTGAAATCAAATGCCGTGCGCGACATCTCCGGCGCGTTGACTATCCTGCTCGCCGATTTCTTCGCGCTCTACATGAAGACCAAGAACTTCCACTGGCACGTGTCGGGGCCCCACTTCCGCGACTACCACCTCCTTCTCGACGAGCAGGCGACCCAGATCCTCGACGCCACCGACGCTGTTGCCGAGCGCGTGCGCAAGATCGGCGGCACGACGCTGCGATCCGTCGGCCAGATCGCCCGCCAGCAGCGCCTGCTCGACAACGACGCCGACTACGTAACACCGACCGACATGCTGGCCGAGCTGCGCGAGGACAACCTGCAGCTCACCGCTTTCATGCGCGAGACGCACGGCTTGTGCGACGAGCATGGCGACGTCGCCAGCGCCAGCCTGCTCGAGGTATGGATCGACGAGGCCGAGGGACGCGCCTGGTTCCTGTTCGAGGCTGCGCGTCAGTCCGCGCCTGGGGCATAATCGGCTACAACGGTGGCGGCCGGCATGTTCGGGAGCCGGCCGTCATCTATACTGCCGAGCAGAACTACGGGGGAGACAAGGTCATGATCCTTGGAATGTCCATATCGAGCTTCACCACGCTGCACGTGGTCATCAGTCTGATCGGGATTGCGAGCGGGATCATCGTGCTGTTCGGCATGCTGGGCGGCCGGCATCTGGGCGGCCTCACCGAGATCTTCCTGGCAACCACGGTGCTGACCAGCGTGACCGGCTTCATGTTTCCGTTCGGCCAGCTGCTGCCGTCGCACATCTTCGGCATCATATCGCTGATCGTGCTGGCCCTGGCGCTGCTCGCGCTCTACGCCTTTCACCTGACTGCAGTCTGGCGCACGGTCTACGTCGTCAGCGCGCTGATCGCTCTCTATCTGAACGTCTTCGTCGGCGTCGTGCAGGCGTTCCAGAAGCTTCCCGCCCTGCAGGGGTTGGCACCCACGCAGTCGGAGCCGCCGTTCCTCATCGCACAGCTCGCCGTACTGATCGTCTTCATCGTCTTGGGCTACTTGGCGGTCAAAGCCTATCACCCGGCGACGATGACGGCCGCTTGAGGCTCTTCAGCCCGAATTTGCCCTGGCGGCAAAGACAGGTTTCCGCAAACTTCCGGCAATTTGGCCCTGCCCGCAGCATGCCGCCCGATCCGCCCGGTCG
>JBIOVC010000115.1:0-3860 GCA_044867545.1 Hyphomicrobiaceae bacterium
GGAACGGAGGACAAGGCCGCCGCAGCCGAGCCGGAATTCGAGGAGATCTGGCGGCCGAGGCGCCGGCGCGAGCACGGCCACGGGGAGGAGCGTCGCGGCAAGCATCACCGCTACCGCGGCCGGCAGGGCGGCACCGAGCAGCGGCCCGGCGTGGCACAGCAAGACCAGGCGGCCGCCCCGGCCAAGGAGAGACATCAGAAGCGCCACCGGCATCATGGCAACCGGGGCAAGCCGCACCCCCATCGCGACGACACCCGCCAGCACGTCGCGCGCACAAGCACCTCGAGCAGCCAGAAGCGAGGAGGTGTCGATCCGGATTCGCCGTTCGCCGCGCTGAGCGCCCTGAAGCTCGCGCTCGAGAAGCGGGCGCAGGACCCTTCTGCCTCATGAGCGCCGGACCGGCCGCATCAACGACAGAGCGCGACGGACAGCGGCTCGACAAGTGGCTATGGTTCGCACGGGTCGTGAAAACGCGGACGATGGCGGCCCGCCTGGTCGCCGCCGGCAAGGTGCGCATCAACCGCGAGCGGACCGACAAGCCGAGCCAGACACTGCGCCCCGGCGCCGTCGTCACCGTCCTGGTGAACGGGCGGGTGCGCATCCTCAAGGTTGTAGCGCCAGGCATACGCCGCGGCCCCCCGGCCGATGCGCTGGCGCTGTACGAGGATCTGACGCCGCAGCAGAAACCGGCTGCCGAGCCGGCGGCGCCCGCGGGCGTGCATCGTACCCCCGGCAGCGGACGGCCGACCAAGCGGCAGCGGCGCCAGATCGACCGGCTGAAAAACGATGCTCCGTAGTGGATCAGACGGCCCGGAGGCGCGGGCGACTGGCCGCACCTATTGCGTCAACCTGCCTAGCTGCGGCATGGTCGGCGCAACCATAGATACGGCTTCATCATGAGCAGCCGGGCCAATGCATGACGTACGTCGTCAACGAGAACTGCATCAAGTGCAAGTACACCGACTGTGTCGAGGTCTGCCCCGTTGATTGCTTCTATGAAGGCGAGAACATGCTCGTCATCCACCCTGACGAGTGCATCGACTGCGGGGTATGCGAGCCGGAATGCCCGGTCGACGCCATCAAGCCGGACACCGAGCCGGGACAGGAGCAGTGGCTCGAGCTGAACCGGGCCTACGCGGAGAAGTGGCCCAACATCACCTCCAAGAAGGCCGCACCTCCTGATGCCGATGCCCATCGCGACGAGACCGGCAAGTTCGCCGCCCATTTCTCACCGAAACCGGGGTCCGGCGATTGAACGCTCCGCGTGCACCGCGGCAATTTGGTAATACCTTGAGTTGCGACGAATTTTCCCCGCCTCGTTAATCCCGCATGGAAGCTGAACGCCAAGTGCCCTTCTATGTTCGTGAACTTTGTGTTATGTTGTTTTTGTGTGGTCGTGGAAACAAACGAGGAACATTGATCGGCAAGTCGCGGGGTTATTGGGTGTAGGCTCAACCGCCGTGCTTCGGGCACAACCGATCAACACTGACAGCAAATTCGGTCTGACGAGCCACATTCGCGGAGGCGCACGCTTCGGTGAAAGGGGTTGTGCGCCTCGGGAAGGTGAGGGCCGGGCGACGACTTGGAAGTCGGCGCGCCCGGTTTTGTTGCGCCCGCATAAGTCAACCCTCGGTTGCAGCACGGCGCAAGGGGCATGGGACGAGCAGGTCGCGTACGTGTGATACGAGAGAGTGAGACAAGACAAATGGCTCAAAAGAAAAAGGTCCCCGCCAAGGTTCGGACGGCGAAGGCTGCGGTCGCGAAGCGGAAGTCGCGTGCCGTTGCGTCGCGTCACCAGACGCAAGCGAAGTCGGCCAAGAAGGTCGCCAGGCCGAAGGCTTCCGCGCCCGCTGCGGCGCGCCCCAAGGCACGCCCGGTGAAGGCCGCCGCCCCAAGCCCTGCCAAGGTTGCGGCCGCGAAGTCGCATGCCGCGGTGCGGGCGCCGGCCAAGGCCGTCGCCCAGGCGGTAGCGAAGCCCCCTGCGGTGAGCAAGCCTCTCTCGCAGGATACCCGCGCCGCCGTGCAGGCAATCCAGGCCAAGCGCGCGGCACCCGCGGCCGGCACGCCCGTTACACCGAAGGACCTCGCGGCGAAGGCCGCCGAGGCGCACCGCCAGCTTGCCGCCAGCAAGAAGCCGGTCAACCAGCGCCACGGGTTCAAGACCAACGAGTATATCGTCTATCCGGCACACGGCGTCGGACGGATCGTCGGTATCGAGGAGCAGGAGATCGCCGGCATGGCGCTCGAGCTCTTCGTCATCACCTTCGAGAAGGACAAGATGACGCTGCGCGTCCCGACCGGGAAGCTGCAGAGCGTCGGCATGCGCAAGCTGTCTGACGACAACATCGTCCAGAAGGCGATGGAGACGTTGAAGGGCCGCGCCCGCATCAAGCGTACGATGTGGAGCCGGCGCGCGCAGGAGTACGAGGCGAAGATCAACTCCGGCGATCTGGTCTCGATCGCCGAGGTCGTCCGCGACCTCTACCGCTCCGAGTCGCAGCCCGAGCAGTCCTACTCCGAGCGCCAGCTCTACGAGGCGGCCCTCGACAGGATGGCGCGCGAGATCGCGGCGGTCGAGAAGCTCGATGACCGGGGTGCTGTCCAGCGCATCACCGAGGTGCTCTCCAAAAGCGCCCGCGGCCGGCGGATCGCCGCCGAGGGCGGCGAAACCGTCGACGCCGAGGTGAAGGCCGCCTGACGGCCTCATCGTCACGAGACCCGAGTCCTGCGCCCGGCCCCTTTGCGGCGGCCGGGCGCATCATTTCCGACGAGCCGAGCCGTCGGAGCCCTCCGCCACCAGCTCGATCTGATGCGGGTGATGCACGGCCACGTACGGACCACCGCGGCGCTCGATCCACCCGCGCACCCGCACGAGCCGCCCGCCGAGCCCCATGACGTCGAGGCCCGAGGCGCTGGCAAGCCGGGCGGCCGCGGCGTCGAGCCCCGCGGTGAAGTCGTTGCGCCAATCCTGCCCGAAGTTGAGGAAGATGCGACCGCTCCGCTCCGAAGCGCTTGCGATGCGCCCCTCCACGATCTGATAGGTGCTCCGGTAGCGTAAGAGCTCCGCCGTGCGGTCGGCTGAACGGATCTGGTAGACCGCTTCTGACCAGAGCCCCGCGGCGGCCTCCCGAGCGACCCGCTCGTGCACGATAAGCGCTTCGAGGCACGCAACGCTCCCCGGCATGCTCGCGACCCGCGCCAGGCCGCGCTTCAGCATATGGCCCTGCACCCAGACGCGGGAAGGAGCCGCGCCCATGAACACATGAGCGAGAAGGCGTCCGTACCGGTCGCTGCGACGGCCGTCGAAGGCCAGCGCCACCGACTTGCCGAGGACCAGCGCCTCGAGCTCGCTCTTGGCACGCCCTTCGAGCGGCAGGGTGGCGTGCTCGGCGGCGACGTCGCTTGCGCGCGGGCTCATCGCACCGACGAGGCGCACCTCGCTGCCGTCGTCCAGAACGAGCGTCTCGCCGTCGATCACCTTTACCGCCGTCCGCACCATCGTGGCCTCGACACGGCATTCCGGGAGATCGGCAGCGTTGCCCACCGCGGCGCTGAGCGCGACCGCAGTTGCGGACAGCGCAAATGCGCCGGCCCATAGCAGGAGCCGAGCCGCCGATGTGCCTGGCACGAGGAGCACCGCATATTTCCGCGAAAGCTTTCCGGTAGCTTCTGCTACGACGCAATCGCCTGTCCAGCCGTTTGTCAGGCTGCGGGGCGCGGTCCGCCCCTGGGAACGACTGCCGCCTTGTGCTATCCGATGGCGCCTGGCGCGTGGGCCCCGTAGCTCAGTGGATAGAGCACCTGATTCCTAATCAGGGGGTCGCAGGTTCAAGTCCTGCCGGGGTCGCCAAGCCTTGGAT
>JBIOVC010000116.1:0-10768 GCA_044867545.1 Hyphomicrobiaceae bacterium
TTCAGCACCATCAGCATCCGCTCCTGGGATTCCGACAGCATCATCTCGTAAGCGGTCATGCCGGCTTCGCGCTGCGGGACGTGGTCGAGGACGAGCTCGATGCCGACGCCGCCCTTGTCCGCCATCTCCGAGGTCGATGACGTGAGGCCGGCCGCGCCCATATCCTGGATGGCGATGATCGCGTCCTTCGCCATCAGCTCCAGGCACGCCTCGATCAGCAGCTTCTCGGTAAAGGGATCGCCGACCTGCACGGTCGGGCGCTTCTCGGCCGAGTTGTCGTCGAACTCAGCCGAGGCCATCGTCGCGCCGTGGATGCCGTCGCGACCGGTCTTGGAGCCGACGTAGACGACGGGGAGGCCGACGCCCTTGGCGGCCGAGTAGAAGATCTTGTCCTTCCTGGCGAGGCCGACGCACATGGCGTTGACCAGGATGTTGCTGTCGTAGCCCTTGTCGAAGTTGGTCTCGCCGCCGACCGTCGGCACGCCGGTGCAGTTGCCGTAGCCTCCGATGCCGGCCACTACGCCGGCGAACAGGTGGCGCGTCTTGGGATGCGCGGGGTCGCCGAAGCGCAGTGCGTTCAGGTTGGCGACGGGGCGCGCTCCCATGGTGAAGACGTCGCGCATGATGCCGCCGACGCCGGTTGCCGCACCCTGGTAGGGCTCGATGTAGCTCGGGTGGTTGTGGCTCTCCATCTTGAAGACCGCGCAGTCGCCGTCGCCCAGGTCGACGACGCCCGCGTTCTCGCCGGGGCCCTGGATCACCTGCGCGCCCTTGGTCGGCAAAGTCTTCAGCCAGACGCGGCTCGATTTGTAGGAGCAGTGCTCGGACCACATCACCGAGAAGATGCCGAGCTCGGTCAGCGAGGGCTCACGGCCGAGAATCTGCAGGAGCCGCTGGTATTCGTCCGGTTTCAACCCGTGCTCGGCGATGAGCTCCGGCGTTATGGCGGGCTTGGCGGCAGTCTTTGCATCCATTTGAGGTGGGCTCGGCCGGAATCGAGGGCTGACGTGGCCCGAGCTTATAGCGGCTGCCAGCGGGGTTGTCGCGCTGCAGCAACAGGTTGTGAACGGTGTCCAGCAACCCACGCTCCGCACATTGGAAAAACGCTTGTTCCAAGATCGCGGATACCGAGGCTCCGGATCGAGTGCTACCAGTCGATCATCGTGGGGCGCATTGGGGATCGACCGGACGCAAGACGGGGGACGAGAGCACCGGCCAATCGCCGCCGCGATCGGCCGGTGCTTGTTTTTTTTGAGCGCGTCGCGGGGCGCTCTGTCCGCGGCTAAGCGGCCATTCGCCCCATATCGGCGCGTTTCACGAAAAGCCGTGCCAGCGGGCTTGCCGGCTTGACCGCGATCCGCTCTGCCGCCAGGCCGGCGGCGACCTGCCAGTCACCCGCGCGCAACGCTGCCTCGATCAGCGTCAGGTCGAGGATGTCGCGCTGCGCATGACTGCCGCCGAAGCGGTTGGCGATGTTGCGCACCGGGCGCAGCAGGCGCACGGTCTCGGCGTAGTTGCCGTCGCCGAACGCCTTGATGGCCATCGTCACGGCGTGTCCGACCTCGCTGGTGAAGCGGGCGTTGTCGTCGTCCCTCTGCATGGCTTCGCGCTGGGCCTCGATGACGGATTGCGCGGCGGCCGTGCGGCCGGCGCCGACGAAGGCCATCATCGCGTGGGCGTCGTTGAACGCGTAGGTGCCGGCTGCCGCGATCGGCTCCCACTTGTCGGCAACGGCGTTCCAGCGGTTGCCGACGTAGACACCGCGCAGCTGGAGACGCCAAAGCAGAGCAGACGCATCGATCATGTCGAGCACGACGCCGGAGCGCGCACCGTAGATCGGGCCGTCGAACAGGGAGAGCACCTCGTCGATATCGCCGAGCTCGAGGTGATAGAGCGCCAGGTGCCACCAGTTGTGGACGGCGAAGAAGCTTTCCTTCGACCATGTCTCCGGGCTCGTGCGCATCCAGATGATGCCATCCCGCCGGCGGCCCTGCATCTCCATGACGTGGGCGACTGCGTGCTGCGCCCAGCCGTCGCGCGGCTCGAGCTCGACGGCCTTGCGGCCTGATGCTTCCGCGCGCGCGTAGTCGCCGGTCTCCTCGAGGCCGAAGGCACGCATGCCGAGCAACGCGTGATAGCCGGGCATGCCGACGTCCCAGGCGACCAGTGCGCGCTGGATCCGGTCGCGCAGCATGCGGGAATCGCCGATGAGGAAGTCGATGACGTGGCCCGCCTGCAGCGCGATGGCGTCACGCGGATAGGCGAAGGTCAGGTCCTCGAGCGTGCTCGCCGCCGCCCGCCAGCGCCCGTCGATGATGAGGGAGACGGCTGCCAGGTGTCCGCGCTCGCGCTCGTTCATGGGCAGAACGGCGGCGCGATCGCGGAATTCCCGGGCGGCGCCGATCAGTCCCGGCTCGGTGCCCAGCAGGTGCAGGTAGGCGTTGAACAGATGCCCCATCGCCATACCGGGGCTCGCCTCGGCGGCGCGGGCGAGGGTCGCGACCGGATCGCCGATATAGCACTGGAATTGGTGAACGGCGGTCTCGAGCCTGGAGAGACCCTGCGCGTTCGCTCCGCTCACGGCCAGGCCGAGGCTATCCCTGATCTGCATGATCATCTCCTTACTTACTCGCTGGCTCTGCGGCCGGATGTGATGGGACCATGCAGCAAATCGTGGTGCCGTACCAGTTACCTATGGTACAGCTGGGCCTCATGGCGAAATGTCCGGTAAATCAGGTCTTTTCTCGGTTCTGAACTGGCCGGCTGCAACGTTCGGCAACGCCGGGCGGCCCTCAACTGCACTTCTGGTACAGTGCGCAATGGCAGAGACGATCACCACCCGGAGAGGCAGCGACACCCGCGAGCGGCTGCTCGAGCTTGCGGAAGCAGCCGTGCTCGAGAAGGGTTTTGCGGCGACCTCGATCGACGAGCTGATCGCTGCGGTCGGGATCACCAAGGGCGGGTTCTTCTACCACTTCCGCGACAAGGGCGATCTCGCCAAGGCGTTGATGCTCCGGTACCTCGAGCGCGACAGGGAGATTCTCGACGGTATCTTTACGCGGGCCGACGAGCTCAACGAGGACCCGCTGCACGGCTTCCTGGTCGCGCTACGCCTGTTCGCCGAGATGCTGGCGGAGCTGCCCGACGCGCACCCCGGGTGCCTCGCCGCCTCCTTCTGCTACCAGGACCAGCTCTTCAACCGCGAGATCCGCGACTTGAACCGCTCCGGCGTGCTCGCCTGGCGGGTGCGCTTCCGCGAGCGGCTCGAACGGATCGCCGCGGTCTATCCACCGAAGATCGATGTCGACCTCGACAGCCTTGCCGACATGGTGGCGGGCCTCGTCGAGGGCGCCATCATCCTGTCGCGGATCCTCAAAGACCGGAACGCGCTGCCGAAGCAGATCCTGCTCTACCGCGACTTCATAAGACTGGTGTTTCAGGGCTGAGGAATCGGCGGGAATATTCCGTCCCGCCGAGCCGACCGACCTGCAAAACGATCAGTTGGCGAGCTGGATGAACCGCAGCTCGCCCTTCACCAGGTCAGGGACGACCACCAGCATACCTTTGCTGTTGGGGACCACGCTGAAGTCCGCCGGACCCTTGAACCCCGTTGCGAGCTGCTGCATCCCGTCCTTCTTGCTCCAACGGAACAGCGATCCGCTGACCCAGTCGGTTGCCAGCAGGTCGCCGTCCTTCATCTGATAGAGGCCATCGACGAGGCCGATCTTGTCCGACAGTGCGACCGGGTCCTTGCCCGGCGCCATGGAGTAGATGGCGCGCGGCTCCTCCTTTGACTTGTAGCCGGCGATCAGCAGCGTGCCGTCCTTGCCCGGATAGAGACCGTTGGGGTTGATCGATTTGCCCGAGAAGACGACGGTGATCTTGGGTGCCGATTTCGATTTCAGGAAATCGGCCGGCTCCACGCGCGCCAGCTGGTCGGAACGATTGTCGCTGACGTAGAGCACGCCCTTGATCACGGTCGGGTCATTGGCGAAGACGAAGCCGGGCAGATCGACCTTCTTGCCTTCCTTGGTCTTGAGGTCGAACACCCAGACCGCGTCGATGTCGGTCACCCACAGCCGGTTGCCGCTGATCCAGATGCCCTTCGGCTTGTTGAGCACCTGGCCCTTTGCGGGAAGGAAGCCGTCCTCCAGGATCTTCCCGTCCGGCGATACCTTGGTGATCTTGCCCTTGCCGTCCTTCTCCTGCGGCTTGAGGTCCGGGCCGAAGTCGCTCGTGTAGAAGGCCTTACCGACGGGGTCGTAGGCGACGGATTCGACGTGGCCGAAGCCGGTGACCGTCTTCTCCGAGACCACCTTCAAGTCCTTCGCCAGCACGGTCGAAGCGCTCGTGATCTGCAGGCCGGCGAAACAGGTCCCGAGCACCAACAAAGTGGAGATTTTTCTGATCATGTCGTTCCTCCCGATACGAACCAGACTTCCGGAATTGTTGTCCGGCGCATTTTTTCGTGGGCGCCTTCCCGGATGAATTCTGGGCGGCAGAGACAGTACCACGGCAGGCTTGGCCCGCTGCCATCATTTTGCCCGGGTAATTGCCGACGCCTAGCGTGTGCGGGGCTGATACTCACCAATGGCAAGGGGTCCGCCATGGCAGCCCGCTTTCGGCATTTGCCTGCAAGAACCGCCTACGGCCCTTACGACGTCGACGAGCGTTTCGAGGAGGACGAGTTGTGGCCGGGCGAGAGGGTCGCTCCGCCGCCTTCCCGCTCCAGGGGCGTATTGCGCCGTCTCATCCTGATCCTGATCGTGGCCGGCGGCGGCTGGGCAATTGCCAGCAATCGGGCCGCCTTGCCGGACTGGTGGTCGGTCGAGACGGCCGTGGCGTCGTTGAAGACCCACATCGAAGCCCGGCTTGCGGAGTCGGCCAAGTCGGCCTCGGCCGCCACGCCCGCCCGCGTCGAGCCGCAGGAGCTGCCGCCGATCGTCGAGCTGCCGGTGTCGAGCAGAGATCCGATCCCGCCCGGCGCGACAGCAGTGGAGGTGGCGCCGTTGACGACGGCTTCCCTGCCGCCGGCGGCTGTCGGCTCCGGCGAGCCGGCGGCACAGCCGCTGCCGCCGCCGAAAGCCGATCCCGCCAACCCCTACCAGGTGCGCGCGTCGGCCGTCGGCCTGCATCCCGAGCTGTCGCGCGTCGTGCTGGAGCGGCTTTCCGCCGCCGACTACCGCAACGCCGGCATCGCCATCGAAACTGCGCTCAAGGAAACGCCCGACGGCGACGTCTACGTATGGCCGCGCCAGCGCAAGCCCGAGCTCGCGCTCTTCACGGTGCGGTTCGTCGCCGGTGCTGCCCCGAGCTGCCGGCGGTACGTCGTGACCGTCACCAAGGACGGCTGGCTGACGACGGCGCCGCCGATGGAGAGGTGCGGGGGACCCAAGCCGCGCCAGGCCAAGCGCGGGTGAGCACGGCAGTGGAGCCGGCAGGCCGGCTGTGGTTGCGGGTCATCCGTGTGACCGGGCCCTGTCACTGAGGCTTCAGTCCTTCAATCGGTCATCGCTTTCCGCTCCGAAACGACCGATGTCACGCCGCGGGTCTGAGCTTTTGACCTGCTCGATTATCAAATCGCGGCCACACGCGGAAAAACTCGATTTTCCTCGATCAGCTCGATGCAGTAATATTTGGTGATACTCAGGGTTGTTCCTCGAGCGGATTGGAAATCCCGATGGAACGTCGCCTCGCCGCGGTGCTCAACGCCGACGTGGTGGGCTACTCGCGCCTGATGGGCGCGGATGAGGCGGGCACCTTGAGATCGCTGAAGACGTACGAGACCGAGATCATCGAACCCACGGTGGCCAAGCACAAGGGCCGCATCGTCAAGCGAATGGGCGATGGGTATCTCGCCGAGTTCGCGAGCGTCGTCGACGCGGTGGAGTGTGCGCTGGCATGGCAAGCCCAGGAGGCAGCCGGTGGCGACCGACAGCTACGGTTTCGCATGGGTGTCCACCTCGGCGACATCATCTTCGAGGGCGAGGATATCTATGGCGATGGTGTCAATATCACCGCACGATTGGAAGCATTGGCCCAGCCGGGCTGTATCGCGATTTCCGACGACGCGTTTCGGCAGGTGCGCGATCGTATCGATGCCGAGTTCCATGACCTCGGCGAGTGCGAGGCCAAGAACATCGCACGACCTCTGAGGGTCTGGGAGTGGCGATGCCCAACCGCGGTTCCGCGGCGCCTGCAAAACATCAAGCTTGCGGCGTTGGACAAGCCCTCGATCGTGATCCTGCCGTTCCGCAACCTGACCGGCGATCCGGGCATGGAGTATTTCGCCGACGGTCTGCGAATGGATATCCAGAATGCGCTGGTCAAGGTCTCAGGCCTGTTCATTCTCGCATCGGGCAGCGCCTACGCTTTTCGCGGAGCCTCGCCGCAGGACACCGGCTGCGCACTTGGCGCCGGGTATGTCCTGCAGGGCAGTATCCGGGCAGCGGGGCAAAAGGTGCGCATGACGGCGGAGCTGGCGGAGTCGGCGTCCGGGCAGCTCATCTGGGGCGAGCAGTTCGACCGTCCCCTCGACGATTCCTTTGACTTGCAGGACGAGATTACAGGCAGGGTGCTGTCGGCGATCAACGTCAAGCTGGTGCTGGGGGAGCAGGCGAAGGTCTGGCACAAGACGCTGAAGGACCTGAAGGCGCTGGAGGCCTTCTACAAAGGCGTGCACGCGTTCTATCAGATGGATCGCGAGTCGATGCAGCGCGCTCGGAAATATTTCGAAAGGGTAGCCGAAATTCGCCCGTCGGTGCCGGTCGGCGCGACCTGGGTAGCGATGACACACTGGTTCGACATTCAGCGTGGCTGGAGCCACGCGCCGGAGCAGTCGATGGCGCTTGCTCGGCAATGGGCCGAGACCGCCGCCTCGATGCACGACGCCGACGGACAGGCGCATTCGGCGCTGAGCTACTTCTATCTTATAGAGCGTCGTTTCGACGAGGCGCTGACTGCCGGGCGCCAAGCCGTTGCGAACCGCCCGAGCTGTGCCTATGCGAACTGCTTCTATGGGAACGTGCTGCACTATTGTGGTGAGCAGGAGGGGGCGATCCATCACCTCAAGCTCGCCATGCGTGTTCAGCCGCTTCACCCGCCGTTCTATCTATACATGCTTGCCCTGGCGTACCGCGCAAAGGGAGAGCTCGATGCGGCGATTCTGACCGCAAGACAGGGTCTCGAATTGACCCCGGACGATCTGGCAAACCGGCTCGTGCTAACCAGTGCATATGTTGGAGTGGGACAACAGGATCTAGCGGAAGCGACAGCCGCCGACGTCAGACGCATCGACCCGTCGTTTTCCGTCACGCAATTTGCCAATGCGCAGCCGTATCGGGACAGCGGTCACCTAAATCGGTTCGCGTCCGATCTGCGATTGGCGGGACTTCCGAAGTAGTAAGCGACGGGTCTCTTCACGTTCGACGTGCGTCGTGGGCGGCGATGCCGCCGAGCAGCGACTCGAAGGGGCAGCCAGAGCATGATCGTTTCAGATGGAATCGCTCCGCGATCCATCTGAAGCGTGAATCATGCTCTCCATCTTAGACTTGAGAGTGCGATTCACGTCTCACGGAAGCGGGAACTGCTTCCATGTGAGACGATCGCACTCTAGGCCGTCGTCGCAAGGGCGATGGCGAGGCGGCAGGCGGCGTCGAACTCGACGAGGTCGATCCACTCGTCGGTGGTGTGGTTCTCGTTCTGCCCGGCGCCGAACGTCACGGTCGGTATGCCGTGGCGCACCATCCAGTTGGCATCAAGACCGCCGTTTGCGGCCCGTACGTTGGGGGTGTGGCCAAGCGCGGTCAGAACCCCTGCGGCGCGTTTCACGACCGGCGCCGTCTCCTTGATGCGATAAGGGTGGTAGTCGAGGCGCTTGGTGAACTTGATACGGCCGCTCCTGCCCGCCGCGTTCGTGACTGAAGACGCGGCGTTCTCGAACGCGGTTCGGTAAGCGGCGGTGATCTCCTTCACGAAGGAGGCATCGTGGCTGCGGCTTTCGCCCAGCACGCGCACGTAGTCGGTCACCACATTGGTCGCGTCGCCGGCCGGCCCGCCGTTGGCGCCACCGACCGGGCCGACGTTGCTGGTCCCTCTCCGCCCGTTCCTCTCGACCTTGCCAAACCAGCCGTCGCGCCGCACGGCTGCGAGTGCCTCGGCCAGGATCATGGTTGCGCTGATGCCGCGCTCGGGCGCGGTGCCCGCGTGCGAGGCCCGGCCGAAGATCTGCGCTTCCCAACGCTCCGCCCCGACCGCGCCGATGATGACGTCGGCGGCCTTCCGTCCGTCGTAGTTGAAGGCCATCGCCACGTTGCCGAGGTCTTTCGGGTCCACATTCCGAGCGCCCCACAGGCCGCTCTCCTCGCGCACGGTGAAGAGGAGCGTCAGGGGAGGATGATCCGGCGCCTGCCGCAGCAGCTCGGCCGCCAGCGTGGCGAGTACGGCGCAGCCGGTGCGATTGTCGCCGCCGAGCGCGGTCTTGGCCTCATTGACGATCTTCCTTCCCTTGAGCTTCGGCTTTGCGCCGGCGCACAGCGGCACGGTGTCCATGTGCGTCATGAAGAGCAGCCGTGCTCCATTCTTGAGCGCGCCCCGGCCGGGCAGCTCGAGGATGAGGTTGCCGGTCTCGGTCGGCAGGGGGATGCGCTTGTTCGCATCGTCGAAACGGATCGAGCGGGCGGGGACTCCCGCCTCGCGCAGAGCCGCCACGAGCTCCTTGCCGATCATCGCCTCCCGTCCGGTAACGCCCTCAACGGCGAGAAAGCGCAGCAGCCGGGCGATGGCGGCATCCCTGTCGAACTCGATCATGTGCGTGACTTTGGGTCCCTACACCCTCTTCTTGAGGGTCCGAAGAGGTCCAGGGTAGGCATCACGCGAGCCGGGTGTCCAGGCCGGAGCGCGTCGGACCGCGGTCGAGCCGATCGAGTGTGGCCTTGTCTTCGATTGACTTCCCACCGGCGTCGTAGATAGGCTGTCGGAAGGTCGAGCAGGCGACCGACGGACCGCGTAAAGGGTTGAACCCGCCTCCAGCATCGAGCTGACATCGTCCTTCTTTCTTGCCCGAGAGCCGCGGTCGCCGGGCGCAAAGAAAGAAGGTGTGCCATGCCGCAGGACCTCCCTGCCAATCCCAACATCGACTGGCTCAAGAAGGCCGCCAAGCAGCGACTCGCTGAGCTGCGTACGAGCCACCCGGCCGCCAAACTTCATGAAGCCCAGCTCGCCATCGCCCGCGAGTATGGGTTCAAGAGCTGGCGAGCACTGAGCGCGCACGTCGACGGCATCACTGCTGTCCACCACAGCCGCGAGCGTGTGTTCGAAGCTGCGCGTGCCGGGGATGTCGAAGCCGTCAGTCGCGCCTTCGCCTCAGGCTTCGATCCCGCAACACCCGGTGCAGACGGCCGCACGATCTACCAGATCGCCAAGGAGCTTGGCCACGAGGCAATCGAGCTGCTCGCCCGAGACCTTCAGGAAAAGACCAGCAGGCCGCAGACCGAGGTGCAGGCAATACGGGCCATCGTGCGCGCGGCGCAGTCGGGCAATATTGCCGAGCTTCATACCCTTCTCGACGCGCATCCTGGGCTGATCAATGCGATGGGCGGCGGCATCAAGAAGGCCACGGCGCTTCACCTGGCGGCGCTGCGCAATCAACATGAAGCCGTCCGCCTCCTCATCGAGCGCGGAGCCGACCTCAATCCGCGCGACTTTCCGGACAACGCCGCGCCGCTGCACTTCGCCGCGATGCATGGTGATCTGGAGACCATCAGGTTGCTGGTCGAGGCGGGGGCGGACATCGACGGCAAGGGCGACGACTACGAGGTCGGCGTGCTCGGCTGGGCGACCTGCTTCCGGCAAGTGCGAGAGGACGTGGCTGCGTACCTGCTCTCGCGTGGCGCTCAGCTGAACCTTTGGACCGCAATCGCGCTCGATCGAGCGGACGATGTTGGTGCGATGCTTGCTCGCGAGCCGTCCCTGCTCGGCGCGCGCATGACACGCAATCAGCACCGCAGGACGCCGCTCCACCACGCTGCAGCCAAGAACAGGGTGAGGGTCGTCCGACTCCTGCTCCAGCTCGGCGCCGATCCGAATGCGACCGATGCGACCGGCGCGAGCGCGTTAACGACGGCCTCGCAGGAGCACGCCGACGCGGCGATCGTCGATGACCTGCTGACGGCGGGCGCAGGGCTCGACTTCCTGACGGCGGTCAATCTCGGGCGCTACGGCGAGGCAGAGGCTATGCTGCGCGATGATCCTTCGCGCATCGGGCCCGACGGGCGCGATACGATCGCCCTGCATCTTGCTGTCAACAAGAAGAACCTGACGACGATTCGATGGCTCATCGCCCATGGCGTCGCGGTCAGCGCCAAACGGTCGATGTGGGACTGCGACCTTACCGCGCTCCACATGACCGTCGAGAGCGGTGCTATCGAGATCGCGCAGCTGCTGCTCGATGCTGGTGCCGATCCCAACATCAGAGATGACAAGTACGATGCGACGGCGCTCGGCTGGGCAGTCTACTTCGGCCGCCAGGACTTTGCCGCGCTCATTCAGGAACGCGGCGGACAACGATGATCGACGCGTGAGAGATCGGCGCCAAGACAGTGTCCGCGTCTCACGCCGCGAGCTTCTCGGCGAGGCTCTCGAACACGCGCCGGCCGTCGATGCCGCCGAGCAGCGGCTCGAAGAGGCGCTCGGGGTGGGGCATCAGCCCGAGGATGCGCCGGGTCGGATCGCAGATGCCGGCGATGTTGCGCTGGGCGCCGTTGGGGTT
>JBIOVC010000117.1:0-4754 GCA_044867545.1 Hyphomicrobiaceae bacterium
GATGCGCCTCTCGGTCCTGGATCAATCGGGCATTGTCGCAGGAAGGTCTCCGGACGCCTCGATCCGTGAGTCGCTTGCGCTTGCACGCGCGTGCGAGGAGCTCGGCTATTATCGCTATTGGGTCTCGGAGCATCACAACAACGATGCGATTGCAGGCTCGGCACCCGAGGTCCTCCTCGGCGCGCTCGCCGCGACCACGCGCTCGATCCGCATCGGCAGCGCCGGCATCATGCTGCCGCACTATGCGCCGTTGAAAGTCGCCGAGCAGTTCCGTGTCCTTGACGCGTTGGCGCCCGGCCGCGTCGATCTCGGAATTGGTCGCGGCCCCGGCGCCGACCGGCAGACGAGCTACGCACTCAAACCTGCCATGATGGACAATCCGCTAGTGATGTCGGGCCCCGATTCGTTCGTGGGTGACCTCGCCGACGTGATCGCATGGTCGCTGGGCGAGCCGATGCCCGATGACCATCCCTTCGCAGGTATCCGCGCGCAACCGCTCGGCGCGACCGCACCACAGCCCTGGCTCCTCGGCAGCTCGCCCCTCACGGCGCGACTCGCCGCACAATTCGGGCTATCCTACTGCTTTGCGCATTTTTTTCACGACGGCGAGGGCTGCGCCGAAACGCTCGAGGCTTATCGCAAGAGCTTCCAGCCGAGCCGGCATTCCGCGCAACCACTTGCCGGCCTCTGCGTCTGGGCCCTTGCTGCGCCGACCGCAGCGAAGGCCGAGCAGCTCTTCTTGCCCTATGCGCATTGGAGGCTCGATCGCGACCGCACGCGTCACAAGCCTTTTCCAGGAGCCGCCGAGCTCGCCAGCCGCACGCTGTCGGCGAGAGAAGAGCAGCGGATCGAGCAACTGCGGCAGGCAGCAATCTACGGCACGGCCGACGTGGTCGCGGCTCGGCTTCGCCAGCTTGCGGAGGCGTTCGCGGCCGATGAGATGGTTATTGTCACCATGACTCACGACCCAGCCGACCGTCTGCGCTCCTACCAGCTTATCGCAACCGAGATGTGCCTCGCAGCACCAGCCAAGGCGCGGGGGCAGCGCGCACTAGTGGAGAGCATCTCATCGTGACCATAGCCACCACACCGACCGCACCGGCAATCGACGTCAAGACGTTCTGGAAGACGCTCGGGGAACGCGCAACCGGCATGACGGTCGTCACCGCCGACAGCGACGAAGGGCCGACGGGATTTCTCGGCCTTTCCGCCAGCCACGTCGCGGCAGATCCCCCAACCATGCTGGTCTCGATCGACCGCAAGACCAGTGCGCTCGACGGCGTCCTGTCCCGGCGACACTTCGCCGTGAATTTCCTGCCCGCCGATGCCGCAAGGGTCGCGGATGCCTTCGGCGGAAAGGCGGGGCTCTCGGGCGCTGCGCGCTTTGCAGAGGGTGAATGGACGAAGCTCGTGACCGGCGCCCCGATTTTCTCGCGGGCGCTCGGCGTTCTCGACTGCGCGGTGGCCGATGTCATAGAGCGCGGCAATGTCGCGATCATCATCGGAACGGTGGTGGGCGCTACCGCACGCGGCGAGGGCGAGCCGCTCGTCTACTTCCGCGGCAAGACCTACACGAGGCTGAGCGCATCCGCATAGATGGCCTCGCCTCCACCCGCCAAACCAAGCGACAGCAAGCCGGACTCCCTTTCGGAACGCCGAGGAATCGCCACGATGACAATAGCCAGGGTCCAGCAAGCCATCGCCGCCTTCGCGCAGGGCCGGTTCGTCCTCCTTGTGGACGACGAACGGCAGAAGAACGAAGGCGATCTTGTGATGGCGGCGGAGCGCGTCACGCCCGAGGCCATGGCTTTCATGATGCGCTACACGAGCGGCGTCATCTGCGCCGCGCTGCCCGGCCAGCGGCTTGACGAGCTGCATTTGCCCCTGATGGCCGCGGGCAACCACGAAGGAAGCCGGTCTGCATTCACGATCTCGGTGGACGCCCGCGACGGGACGACGACCGGCATTTCGGCCGCCGACCGTGTTGCGACCGTGCGGGCTCTGATCCGCGCGGATGCGAAGCCCACGGACCTGACACGGCCGGGGCACGTCTTTCCTCTTCGGGCGGTCGAGGGCGGAGTGCTTTGCCGCATGCGCCCCACCGAGGCGGCCGTGGACTTGGCGAGAGCAGCGGGGCTCTATCCCGCCGGCATTCTCGCGGAAGTCGTCAACGACGATGGGACGATGGCGCGGGGCGCGAGCCTCGGAAGATTCGCCGAGACGCATGGTCTGACGATCGTGAGCATTGGCGACCTCGCCCGGTTTCGTCGGCGTACCGAGCAGCTCGTCAGGCGGTTGTCGCAGGCGCGCCTCCCAACCCGCCATGGCGTCTTCACCATCCACGCCTATGAATCCATTGTCGACGGGACGCAGCATGTCGCCCTTGTGATGGGCGACATCGCGCGGGAGCCGAACGTCCTCGTCAGGGTCCATTCCGAATGCCTGATGGGTGACCTGTTCGGGTCGACGCGCTGCGACTGCGGCCGCCAGCTCGACGAGGCGTTCTCGCGCATTTCGGCAGAGGGTCGTGGAGTGGTCGTCTATCTGCGCGGCCGTGCGGCACGCGGCGGCATCGGCATAGGACACCAGGTCGACGCCTATCGCCTTCAGGACCAGGGCCTCGACACGTTTGAGGCCAACCTCGAGCTCGGCTTGCCTGCCGATCAGCGGGACTACTCGGTGGGAGCCCAGATCCTGGCGGACCTCGGGATGACCAGCCTCCGTCTCATGACCAACAATCCCGCCAAGTACTATGGCATTGCAGAGTTCGGACTGACGATCGGCGAGCGCGTGCCGCTGATCGCCGAACCGACCCCGAGCGACCTCGAATATCCCCCGACCGAGCAGGAGAAGATGGGCCACGTCCTCGGTTTTTCTCCCGCCGTGACCCTCGCGACCATGTCGGCCGGCCGCTTCTCCAGTGGGTCCGCCGAGTAGCGTGAAGCAGGTCTTCCCGAGCGCTACGGAGCGAATGAGTTGATGCGTCCGGCGGAAGCGCGAGCGAGCCGGTGGCCCTCCGAGCCCGATTTCTGGCGTTTGTGGCTGATCGGCACGGTTCAGTTCGGTGTGCGCTGGATCGAGATGCTGGCAGTCGGAATCTTTGTCTATCAGCAGACCGGCTCGGCCCTCCTGGTGACAATGCTGACGATGCTCCGGGTTCTTCCGATGGCGGTGTTTGGTGCGTTCGTCGGCGCAGCAGCAGACATTCTGGAGGGCCGCGTCGTTCTACTGCTGACCACGCTCACATTGCTCGTGACATCCGTCATGATCGCCATCCTTGCCTACATGGATCATCTCGCCACCTGGCATCTCGCTGTCGCAAGCTTCATCTCTGGAACGATCTGGTCCACCGATATTCCGCTTCGCCGCCTCATGATCGGGCGAGTGGTCGGCGCAGAGCGGATGGCCAACGCCATGGTCTTCGATGTGGGTTCCAGCAATGTCAGTCGCATGGCGGGGCCAGCGATCGGCGGCGTGGTGCTCGTGACTTGGGGAATCGATGGCTGCTTTGTGCTCGGCGCCATCATGTATCTAGTCGCCATCCTGGCCGCTGCCGGGATTCGCTACCGCAGCCCGTCCGCTTCGAGCCCTCCAGGCGTTCTGTTGAAGAATATCGCGGATGCCTTGAGCCTGGTCAGGCGCGAGAAGCAGTTGATGGGCCTGCTGACGATCACCGTTATCTTTAATCTATTCGGTTGGCCCAATCTG
Organism: Hyphomicrobiaceae bacterium; assembly: GCA_044867545.1. Lineage (GTDB taxonomy): Bacteria > Pseudomonadota > Alphaproteobacteria > Rhizobiales > Hyphomicrobiaceae > DATLZB01. The sequence continues at coordinate 3,709 of JBIOVC010000117.1, forward strand.
AGCCTGATCCCGGTCATCGGAGCCGACTACTTGACCCTCGACCCTCGCGAGATCGGCCTGCTTGCCAGCATGGAGGGTCTTGGAGCGATCACTGGTGTGCTGACGATCTACCATCTCGGAAAGCCCACCTACTATGCAGATCTTTATATACGCAGCGTCATGCTGTATCTGGCCGCTCTGATGCTCTTCGCCGTGCTGCCCTACGCATCGCTGGCCGGCGTTGCCCTGTTCATTATCGGCCTTGGGGGCTCGGGCTTCGGCATCATGCAGTCCACGCTCGCATTCCGTTCCGTCGAGCCTCAGATGCGGGCACGCATGCTTGGCCTCCTCTCGGTTTCCATCGGGACAGGTCCAATAGGCTTTCTTCAGGTCGGCCTGCTGGCCGAGGCCATAGGGGCGCAGCTCGCCATCATCACAACCAGCGCTGAAGGGATGCTCGCGCTGGTGCTGACACGACATTTTTGGCGTGAGATCGGTACGAACAGTAGCGATTGACCGCCTGCCTGCTTCGATCTTCCGTCGTGATTGGCATGCGGCGGCGTCATAACGCGAACGAGCCCACGTAAGCCTCTTCGACCCGCCGCGCCTTGGCCTCGGCTTGGGACAGAAGGCGAAAGGATCGGCTGATCGTGCGTCGATGGCGGCTAGAAAGGATTCCATAAGATATTGAAATGGCGAAAAAAGTGGTTGCGGGGGCTCGATTTGGGCGATGCCATACGCCGATTAAGTTCATGATGGTCGGATAGAGTCCTTGTCCAATTTCAGCTCTGGTGGCCGAGAACGGGCACGATGAAGACCGAGGTTGCCTCGAGATAGTCGACCACGTCTAGACATGTCGGGTCGTTGGAAACTGTGGTCGATGCCTTGGCCCAGCCGGAGGGCGTGTTGTTGTGCTGGCCTGAATCTGAATCAGCCACGGAAGGCGCCTCAGCCGCGCTGGCCTGCTACGCCAGGAATCCTCTATGCAATCCCATTTGCTCGGTGAACGGCTTTTCGTTGCTCAAGGCTCGCTGGAACGGCTCGAGGGCATGATGCCTCTCGAGAAG
>JBIOVC010000118.1:0-3048 GCA_044867545.1 Hyphomicrobiaceae bacterium
CGGCGCTGAAGGGAGCGGCCGTCAGCGGCCGAAGCGCTTGGCGATGTAGTCCTCGACGATCGCCTTGAACTCGCCCGCGATGTTCGGGCCGCGGAGCGTCATCGCCTTCTTGCCGTCGATGAATACCGGCGCGGCAGGCGTCTCGCCGGTGCCCGGCAGTGAGATGCCGATGTCGGCGTGCTTGCTCTCGCCGGGACCGTTGACGATGCAGCCCATCACCGCGAGGCTCAGGTTCTCGACGCCCGGGTAGACACGCCGCCACTCGGGCATGCGCTCCCGGATCATCAGCTCCACCTCGCGGGCAAGCTCCTGAAACACGGTCGACGTCGTCCGTCCGCACCCGGGACAGGCCGCAACCACCGGCGCGAACGTCCTGAGCCCCATCGTCTGCAGCAACTCCTGCGCCGCGCGCACTTCCAGCGTGCGGTCGCCGCCGGGCTCCGGCGTCAGCGAGTAGCGAATCGTGTCGCCGATACCCTCCTGCAGCAGAATGCCCATCGCCGCTGAGGAGGCGACGATGCCCTTCGACCCCATGCCGGCCTCGGTGAGACCGAGGTGCAGCGCGTAGCGGCTGCGCTCGGCGAGCATCCGGTAGACGCTGACGAGATCCTGCACCGCGGAGACCTTGGCCGAGATGACGATCCGCTCGGGCGCAAGGCCCAGCTCCTCGGCGCGTTCGGCCGACAGTAGCGCCGACTGCACGATCGCCTCGTGCATCACCGAGCGCGCGTCCTTGGGCGCGTTCGAGCGCGCATTCTCATCCATCAGCCGCGTCAGCAGCTCCTGGTCGAGCGAGCCCCAGTTGACCCCGATCCTGACTGGCTTGCCGTGCGTGAGCGCGGTCTCGACGATTGCCGAGAACTGCCGGTCCTTCTTGTGCTTGAAGCCGACGTTGCCGGGATTGATGCGGTACTTGTCGAGCGTCTCCGCACACGCCGGATGCTCCGCCAGCAGCGTGTGGCCGTTGTAGTGGAAGTCGCCGACCAGCGGCACCCGCACGCCCATCTTCTCCAGATGCTCACGGATGCACGGGACCGCCGCCGCCGCCTCGTCACGGTCGACCGTGATGCGCACGATTTCCGAGCCAGCCCGCGCCAGCGCCGCTACCTGCTGCGCGGTTGCCGCAGCGTCCGCCGTGTCGGTATTGGTCATCGACTGCACGACGATCGGGGCGCCGCCGGCGATCTTCACTCCGGCGACGTCGACACCGACCGTTTCGTGCCGCGGCGATCCTGTTGCAGTCATCCAGAAGGCTCCGAGGGCTGAACCTCGTGAGCTAGATATTGCACTCGCATGACAATAGCTAGGGCAAGGGCCGGAGAGCACAAAAAGAAGCGCCCCGCAAAGGGCGCCTCGTCAGGCCGACAGGTGGCTGTGCGAGACTTAGCCGCGCAGCCGTGTCCTCAAAATCTTCGGAAATTCCTCGGCCCCGGGATCGCCTTCGACTGTCAGGCCCTCCCCACCCCAGCCACGCGCCGGACCGCCCTCAGGGGCAATCGGCGACTGGCCTTGTGGCGGGTGAGCCGAGGCGCCCCCACGCGGCGCGGCGGCAACCGGAGCGCCAGTCCCCGCGAACCAAGCCTCGATCAGGTCGAGCTCGTCCGTCGACAGGTTGAGGCCCTGGCTGCGGCAGCGCGCCACGACGAAGTTGCGGAAGCGGCCGGCGAACAGGTTCGCCGACGCACCCTGCTCGAACCAGGGATCGGCCTCGCTCACGACCTCGAGGATGAAGCGCACGTCGTCTCGGCGCACATCGATGCCGAGCGCCAGCGCCCGCGTCTCGATGTTGGCGAGCGTCTGCGCGCCCTGCAGTCCGCCCTCGGTGATCTCCTTCGCCATCACCTCGAATAGCGTGCGGTACTCGGGCGGCGACAGCGGCGGCGCCTGGCACGCATCGTGGATGCGGGTGATCGCCTGCTGCACGGCGTTGGTCTGCTCGGTGGCGCGCGGCGGCGGGCTGGCCGGTCGCGCATTCGCGATCGGTGGCTGGGGCGCGCGGGCTGGCACTGCGGTCTGGGACTGCGGCTGAGCGGCGCGCGGCGCCGACGCGATTTGCGCTCCGAGGTCCTGTAGCCTGGAGGAAACCTGAGCGAGACCGTGCGCAATCCCGAAGTCCTGGCCGCCGAGCATCGGTGCACGCTGCAATGTCGGCGCGGCGAGCGGCGCGGGCTGCGGCGTCTCACGGATATCGAGCTGCGGCGCGGCAGTCGCCGCCGAAATCCCGCGCTTCGCCTCGAACGCGAGGTAAGGCGGCTGGTCGGTCAGGCGGATGTCCTCGGGGAGTCCCCGGCGCAGCAGCTCGAGGAAGCTCCCCACCCCCGCCCAGCCCGAGCCGATCGTCCGGTCGTGCCCGAGCGCACGCGTCGTGCGCTCCGCGAGCGCCTCGAGCGGCACCGGCCCACCGGCCGCTCGGACCGCGGAGGCAACCGTCGCGATGATCTCGCCGCGCAGCCGCTCGCTGTTGGCCGAGTCGGTGAGCACTGTGGCGGTCTCGCCGTTCTGTCCGGTGATCTTCCCTTCGAGCAGCAGCGCGAGCAAATCCGCCTCGCGCACCTCGCCGTCGCAGATCGCGGTGTAGGGAGCGGCCGTGTAGTCGTTGGCGTAGATCACGGTGCGCCGCGCATGCGCTCTCAAGCGGTGCAGCACCGGCGTGAAGTCCGCATCCCCCGACAGGATGACGAACTCATCGAAGCGGGTGTTGTGGTTGAGGTAGTCATGGATGTCCATGACCATGCGGATGTCGGAGGAGTTCTTGAGCTGAGCGGTGAGCGGCGGGCAGTCGACGACCTCGAAGCCTGAGCGCAGGAAGTGATGGCGCACGAACGGGAACGAGCTCATGTCGGTCGAGTTGTCGTGCGTGTTCCGCCGCGGCACCGGGTTCCCGTAGCAGCGGTTCATGACGATGCGGCGGGCGGTGCCGGCAAGCAGGCTGTTGGTCGACGTCATCAGCCGGCCGCTCTCGATCTCCTTGAGCCAGGTACCGCTGTCCTTGGCGAACCGCTTGGCCGCCTCCTCGCTGCGCCGCTTCAGCGAGAGGTAGATGTTGTC
>JBIOVC010000119.1:0-2270 GCA_044867545.1 Hyphomicrobiaceae bacterium
GAGGTCGGCACCTCGTCGCGCACGATCGGGTTGATGTGGACGATGATGACGTCGCGGGAAGCCCCCTTGTAGATCAGCGGGAAGACGGCGGGGTTGCCCATGAAGCCGCCGTCCCAGTAGTGCTCGCCGCCGATCTCGACCGCCTGGAAGAGATAGGGCAGGCAGGCGGAGGCGAGCACGACGTCGGCGGTAAGCTCGTTGTTCTCGAACACCTTGATCTTGCCGGTGCGCACGTTGGTGGCGTTGATGAAGAGGCGTGTCGCCAGCGGATGGCGTGAGATGCGCTCGAAGTCGATGACCTTGGTCAGCACATTGCGCAGCGGGCTCAATCCGAGCGGATTGAACTGGTAGGGCGAGAAGGTCAGCGTCATCAGCTGGAACCAGAAGTAGCCGGGCGACAGGTCGTTCAAGCGATCATCGTAGGGGAACCACTTCTGCAGCGCCGAAGGCTGGACGGGCCCATAGATCGAGCCTGCCCGGCTGATCTCGCGCCAGAACTCCCTGAGCTTTTCACGCGCGCCGGCATTGCCGCCTTCGGCGGCGCCGGCCGCCATCGCCACCGCGTTCATGGCGCCGGCGCTGGTGGCGCTCACCGCGTCGATGGCGAGCCTGCCGTCCTCGAGCAGCTTGTCGAGGACACCCCAGGTGAACGCGCCGTGCGAGCCGCCGCCCTGGAGCGCGACGTTGACGGGCCGGCGCTCGCCGCGTGCCGCGATCTGCTCCGGCGTGCAGGCGGTTGGATAGTCAGGGTGAGGGTGGGGGAGGTCCTGGGGAGGGTTCGGCATGCGGCGATCCTAGACGGTCCCGGGCGACCCGCAATGATGTGGACGCGCGGCAGGCTTGCGACGAGCACCTAGGGGCCCTCCGACCGAGATTGAACCGCTCCCGTTGTCATCCCGGCCGAGCGCGAAGCGCGAGAGCCGGGTCCCAGAGAGCCAGGATCTCCGGCTTTTGCCCTGGGTCCCTGCCTGCGCGAAGCCGGAGCTTCGCTTCGGCGAAGGCAGGCCGGATATTGCGCTTCGCGCAATTCCGGGATGACAGATGGTTCGGCCAAAGTCGCAAGACGCTCAGTCGTCCTCGAAGAGGATCGTGACGACGATGTGGACATCCCCTTCACGTCCGCCGGGAGCCGGACATACAGATGTCGAGACCTCCTCGATGTCCCGGTCTTCGCCGGGGCCCTCGAGCCATGCGTTGATCTGATCCTCGACTTTCTTTGCCGCATCGGGGCCGCTGGCCTGAAATAGCTTGACCAACATCGACGCTCTCCATCGTTGACAAGGGCGCCTCCCCGGTCCGCATTCAACCATGAACCGCCGAGCGTGCCTAATCGTTCCCGGCGAGCGACCGCAAATGGGCGAGCAGGCCGCGGGTCGAGCCGCTGGCCGAGGCGTCGACAGCGCCGCCGGAGACCATCGGCACCAGCCTGGTTGCGATCTCCTTGCCGAGCTCCACGCCGTACTGGTCGAAGGCGTTGATGCCGTGGATTGCGGCCTCGACAAAAACGCGATGCTCATAGAGCGCAACGAGGCGGCCGAGGGTGAACGGGTCGAGCTGGCGATAGGCGATCGTGATCGACGGACGGTTGCCCGGCAGCGCGCGGTGCGGGCTGAGCCTTTCCGCCGCCTCGCTGCGCTCACCGCCGGCGATGAGCTCGGCCTTTACCTCCTCCAGTGTGCGCCCCGCCATCAGCGCCTCGGACTGACCGAGGCAATTGGCGACCAGGATGCGGTGGTGCTCCGGGAAGTCCTCCGCCGACTCATGGCCGAAAGCAGCGATCAGGAACTCGCACGGGATCGTGTCGGTGCCCTGGTGCAGGAGCTGGAAGAACGCGTGCTGCGCGTTGGTGCCCGGCTCGCCGAACAGGATCGCGCCGGTCGGTCGGCCAACGGGGTCTCCGCCGAGCGTCACCGACTTGCCGTTGCTCTCCATCTCGAGCTGCTGGAGATGGGCCGGAAGGCGGGCGAGGCGCTCATCGTACGGCACGATTGCGCGCTCGGGATAGCCGCAGACCGCGCGGTGCCACACGCCGATGGCGCCGAGCAGCATCGGCAGGTTGGCGCTGAACGGCGCCGTCTGGAAGTGCTGGTCCATGATGTGGGCGCCGTCGAGGAAGTGGCCGAAGCGCTCGCTGCCGATCGCAATCATCAGCGGCAGGCCGACAGCGGACCAGACCGAGTAGCGGCCGCCGACCCAGTCCCAGAGCGCGAAGATGTGCTCGGGGCGGAGGCCGAAGGCCTTGGCCTTGTCGGGCGCCGATGAGGCTGCCG
>JBIOVC010000120.1:0-5745 GCA_044867545.1 Hyphomicrobiaceae bacterium
GCATCCCTGGAACGCACCGACCGATCTCAGGAGCCCGTCCGGCGGCGATTTTGCCATCGGCGCAACCACTTCCCTGACGGCGCGGTCGACATGGGCGGCCTCGAGCGAGGCGGCGGCCTCTCCGCGCGGCGCATAGAACGTCGACAGCACCGCCATCGCCCGGCGCGTCTGTCCCGCCTGCCGCGCCAGAACGCGAACCAGCTCGGGCTTCCATTCCCCTCCCGAAACCGTCCAGGTGTCGGGATGGCAGAACGTCAGGTTGAGCTCGCGCGAGCGGAAGATCGACGAGCGCTTGACCTCGACGGGCTTGAGCCCGAGCCCGGTGAGGGGAGCACCGTTGAGATAGAACTCCGCCTGGTATGTGCCGGCCGGCAGGCAATCGGTCTGGTCGCGGAAATAGGCCTCGACCACCTCGACGCTGCCGTCGCTGCCGCGCTTGAGCTTAGCCACCTCGAGCGTACGTGATAGCGCGGGCATTGCCCGCCACACCCGCCACTGGTCGGGATCGGAGGACTCGGGCTCGAGCGCGTACCAGACAACGCTGAGCTTGTCGGGCGCAGCACCAGGCTTCGCCTGGCCGACGTCGAGCTTGGCCCGCCAACCGGCCTCCGACGCCGTCACCCAGACGCGCACGTCGCTGAGCTTCGCGGCGGAGGGCGCCATCGCATTGACGCTCCCCGTGACGAGCATCTGCTTGACGTCGGCCACCGTCTTCTCGAGCGCACCGCACCGCGCCGGTGCATTGAGCTTGCCGCAGAACTGCCGAACGATGTTGAGATCGGTCAGCGTCGCCGCGGTCAGCTCTCGGTTCTTCGCCAGCTCGAATTCCCCGACCACGAGCCGGTAGACGGCGATCGCATCATCCGGGCGGTCGCTCGCCAGCAGCGCCAGCGCCAGGTTGAGATAGTTGACGGAGTTGCTCTTGTTCCTGGCATGCGACGTCCCCCCGTTCGGGCAGATCGCCCGCTCGCTTGGAAGCCCGTCGGCCTTGATATGCTCGCACAGGAGCCGGATCGCCTCTTGCCGCGATCCCTTGTCGCCGTTGAGCAGCGCGAGCAGCAGATGGTTGAAGGCCCATTCGTGCGGTGGCATTCCCGCCGGCGGCGAGAGGCCACCCGATCTGAACGCTTCGTAGGCCTTCTGCCGGGCGGCGAGCATCTCCTTGAGCTTGGAGCGCGTCGGCAGGCTGCTGTAGGTCTCGTTCGCCTGCGGCGAGTTGAGGCGGCTGTATGTCCGGCTGAGCAGCGCATGCGCACGCGGAAATGCGGGCCTGACCGCCACCGCGCATTCGAGCGCCTCGATCGCCTTCTTGTAGCCGTGGCTCGCTATGCCGGGCTCGAGCTGCGCCGCCGTGTTGTAGTAGCCCTCGCCGTTGCCGAAGTGGCGCGCCGACAGCTCGACCCGCGCCTCCTGCGAAACCGCCGCCTGCTCACCCGCCTTGGCCGGGTCACGGCAAGACGCCGGGACCTCCGTGCTGGCGAAATGATTGGCGCCTGCCGGCACCGCCTCGAGCCAGGTCAGCAGCGCCCAGCCGAACGCCAGCACCATGAACAGCCCGCCGAACCCGATGAAGGTCTGCGATTGCCAGGCATGCCCAACGCCGAGCCCCTGACCGAACAGGTAGAGCGCGATGGCGAACAGCGTAAGGCAGGCGAGGTAGATGGTGGCCTGCTCGTTCCACGCCGCCGACAGCGCATGATATCCGTCGGCCATCGCCGACAGCCGGGCCGGATTGTCGCCGAGGCTGTGGTAGAGGATGTCGTAGACGTACTTGCCGGGGCTGCGCTCGCTGTCGAACCGGTAGGGCTGGGCGAGAACCTCCCGCGGCAGGTAGCCTTGGGGGCTCAGCCCCATGCCCAGCCGGTAGCTGTCGTCGAGCAGATTGGCAGTCCTCTTCGCGCTTTCCTCCTCGAGCGGCTTGCAGGCGATCTCCTTCCTGACGCTCGGCAGATCGCTCGCATAGCGGCCGGCATCGGCGCGCGCGAGCATCTCGCGCTGGACGGCCGACGCGCACCTGACCCTGTTCCTCAACACTGCGACGTTGGCCTCGAACGCCCCGGCCGTCGCCGTCGCCGCCGACTGTGATATGCGCTCTGCCAGCGCGATCTGGCTCTGGAATGCTTCGAGTGCGAAGTGCTCCCGCTTCGCGGCAGCAATGGCATACCCGACCCCGGTCAGCGCGCTGAACAGCACGGCGATTGCGATGAGCCCGATCACCAGCTTGGATCGAACGGTCCCGGTCGGTCTGAGGAAGAGATGGGCGATGCGCATCGCCTTGCCGTCAACCTCGTCGGCATGCAGGCCGTGCCCTTCGTCGGCCTCCGCATGGAACAATCCGCCGCGCCAAGCCGCACCGATTGCAGCCGCGAGCGCAAGCAGCACGGCAGCGATGATCACCCAGCTCGACGGACTGAAGCGCAATGTCTGCACGATCGCCGCCGCCGCGACCAACATCCCGACGCCGGCCAGTCCCATCGCGACGCGGTGCTGCCGCGTGAACATGTCGGCGAACGTGAAGAACACCAGCGCCAGCACGAACAGTGCGACAGCCCCGGCAAGGTTCTTCACCCTTTCGTGGGCGAGCTCGATCTCGTGGTTGAGCGGCTGCCACATCGCCGCCGAGGGCGACAGCGGAGCATGTGGCTGCGCCTTGGCGTGCGAAGCATCTGCATGGCCCGAGGCCGATGCTCCGGCCGAAGCAGACGGTGTGGCCTCCACCGCAAATCCGTACGACCTGAGCTCCGCCGCAACCTCCCTCGCAAGCGACTCGGTGACCGATACCTTGGGATCGCCGTTGGGGTACTTCAGGTAGTGGGTGTATCCGTAGAACACGCGCGAGAGCGCGAACTCCTCCTGCGCCTGCAGGTCGAGAAACCGGCTTCGCTCGGGCTCCGCCCCGCGGACCAGGTTGGCGCGCTCCGCCAGCGCCTTGCCGCGCTTGGTGTGCTCGAAGCGGTCATTGGTGAGTGCTGTCCAGGCCGCGTACTGCTGTGAGTACTCGGCCCAGCGCGCCACCTCGATCATGCGGCCCATGGTGAGCCGCAACTTCAGCGAGATCGCCTCGTGCTCGGCGAGCGCTCCCCAGTACGCCGTGGCCGCACCGAGCGTCGCGACTGCGACCATGGTAAGCGCGAGCACCGGCCTGAACCAGGGCCCGGGTCCCTTCGGCGCTTCCTGACGAGGCGGACTGTGATCGCCAGGCAGCTGCGGCGATGGCAGGATCTCCGCAGGCTCCGCTTGCTCGCCCATACGTCCCCACAACGCAACCCAAGCGCTGCATTCTGGCTCACGTCCGCGTCCGTGCGCAAGCACCGCTCCTGCTTACTTCTTGACCAGCGCCTTCAGCACAGCGTCCCCGACCGCCTGGAGCCACTCCTTCTCGTTGCCGAGCAGGCGCGTCTTCAGCACACGGTTGAACGACGGCCGCACGATGGCTGAATAGTTCAGCGTGCCGATGATAAGGGTGAGCGCGGCCTCCGGCGGGCCGGCGGCAATCACGCCTGCCGCCTGCGCCTCCTTGATGATCGACAGGCCGGTCTCGACGAAGCGGGCGAGCGGAAGCACAATCGCCGTCTCCAGCCGCTCGCGATTGTCGAGCACCTCGCGCATCAGCACCCGGACGGCCAGCGGGCGCTCCGAGTTCCAGGCAACCCCCGCGCCGACGAATGCGCGCAACCGGGCCCCCGGGTCGCGCTTGCCCTCGAGCGCACGCGCAACCCGCTCCTCGAGATCGGTGGCGAGCCGCTCCAGCACCTCCCGGTAGATAGCCGCCTTGCTCGGGAAGTAGTGGATGAGACCGGCATTGCCGAGGCCGGCCGCACGCGCGATCTCGGAAAGCGCCGTACCCTCGTAGCCGTGGTCGGCGAAAAGGCGTTCAGCCCGCTCGAGAATAAGCGAGCGACGGTCGGCGGCGGCGGCAGTCGTGACGCTCGTCTTCGCAGCCATGTCTCTTGTCGATTGCAGCGGCGGCGGGCTCCGCCGTCCCCGCTGCCGCATGTTCCTGCCGCAGCCGGATCAGGTCGGCTTCGGCGGCCATGCTCTCACGATGAGCGGGCAGAGACAATCCGTCGCCCGCAGCGTCCTTGCCGGCCGACGCCTCGTGCAGGCGGCCGGGCCTCACAGGGAACGCGGCGAGCAGCCGACGAAACGCGTCACGCAAGAGGGATGAGACGGTCAACTCGCCGGCCGCCGGGCCGACGCCGTCGAGCAGCCCGCCGTGTGCGGACCCTTCCATCGCCGCAAAATCCGGACAATTGCGCTCGTAGCGGTCATTCTCGCTCCTGCTATCCATGATCGGCCTCCGTGCAGTCTTCTTATGCGTGGAATTTACCAACCAACTGGTTGGTCTGTCAAGGTGCCATGTGCAAAGCGAGGCTGAGATGAGACGCAGAGGGCGCTTAGGGACAGCTCGCTATCGGCAGCAGATGCCGTACACCGCGAGGTCGATCGCTTCTTCGTAGTCGGCTTCCCAATCGCTGCTGCCCGTCAGCATCGACCACTCCCCGCCGGCCACATATAGGCAGAGCAGTCCGTCCGGCACGTCGCGGGGCAGCTCGCCGTGCGTCGGCAGATCCTGCAGATCCTGCAACTCCTCCAGAACGACGTCCCAGCGCCTCTGCCGGTCGGACGACGGCATCAGGATCAGCAGCTTGGGAAGGTAGCCCTCGCGGACGATCGCCTCGATCTCCCAGCGCAGACCGGCGGTAAGCCCCGCAACCATGACGAGGAGCAGCGCGTCCCGCATCAGCCCGCCGACTGCCCAGCGCCACTCCATATCTGAATGATAGCTGCGCGCAGCGCCGAGCGTGGGCAGGGCCTCCCCGGGACTGCCGACGGCGACCAGCGGGCCGAACAGGCGCAGCCGGTCGGCGATCGCCTCTTCGAGCCGTGCGAGACGAACGGCATGGCCATGCGTCCTTGCGGAGACGACGCTCAGGTCCTCATCGCCGAACGAGCGCAGCAGCAGCACGGGTCTGCGCCGGTCCGCGGCGCGCAGCTCATCGACCGACGGCTGCAGCATTGCCTGTCCGCGCCGGTAGAGCTCGATGCCGCCGACGACGAAGCCGGTTCCGAGCGTCAGGATGGCGAGCGCGCCCGCAATCGGCACCGGCAAGGCAGGCAGCATCAGCAGCCGCAGCCTTGCCGAGGGCTCCGCCCCAATCATCATCACTCCGCTTGCGATGGCGACCGCCAGCGCCAGCCCCCCGAACACCACCCCGGCAAGCTTCAGCAGGCGCCCCGCGCGCGGGTTGCGCGCCGAGACCACACCCGTGGAGAGATCGAGCGGCACCTGCACCAGCAGCCTCCGGCCGTGCTCGATCATCGCGGCACCCGGCAGCACGAGCAGCGAGCCGAGCACGGCAACCGAGGAGGTCACCAGCAAGCCGGCCGCAGCGTCAGGTTGATCCAGAGCGATGAGCGCGAAGACCCCCAACCCGAGCAGCGCAACGAGCAGCGCACCGAGCACACCGGCAGCGAACACCGCGCGGCCGCCGCTCAGCCAGACGGCACCGGCCTGGTCGGGCTCGGGCACCGTAACCCCGGCGCCGCGCCACAGATGGCAGGAAAGGTCGGCAAGCGCCTGCTCGATCTCGCCTCGCCGCGTGCCGTACTGCCGGCCAGCAAGGGATTCGAGCCAGAGGAGTGTCGCGCCAATCGAAATCTGCGCCATCGCACCCTAATGCAACGAGGACGGACCGCGAGCGCGCAAGCCGCAATCCGCAGGCGGTGGGCCTATTTACGGCC
>JBIOVC010000121.1:0-7913 GCA_044867545.1 Hyphomicrobiaceae bacterium
GCGGCAAGATTGCCAATCGCGAGGATGTCGCCGCCGCTCTGGAAAGCGGGCAGCTTGCTGGGTATGCAGGTGACGTCTGGTTCCCGCAGCCGCCACCGCAGGACCATCCCTGGCGGACCATGCCACACCACGGCATGACGCCGCACACCTCTGGCACGTCGCTATCGGCACAAGCGCGATACGCTGCCGGCACGCGCGAGATCCTCGAATGCTGGTTCGAGGGCCGCCCGATCCGCAACGAGTATCTAATTGTTGATGCCGGCAAACTGGCCGGCACCGGGGCGCATTCTTACAGTGCCGGGAACGCGACTGGTGGCTCCGAGGAAGCTGCACGTTTCAAGAAACGCTGACGGCTCTCAGCCAGGCTGGTGCGCTGCAGCTGCGGCGCATCGGGAGAGGGTCCCCAAAAGGGGACCTTGTCCAGCGAGGATGCCCTGCTCTGGTGTTTGGAGGTGCGGCTATGAGGAGCCGCCGTCTCCGAAGGGCAGGTAGCTCGCGTGTATGCATTGGTCACGCAATGTCCGATCTACCCTAGTGACCGGAAGGGAGGTCGTACGCGGATCGATTGCTTCGCCCTGCGCCGTATCTTTTGGGTGTACCCTTCCGTTACAATCTAGCGGCCTAGTTTTTCGCGTAACATCAGGGTTGACATCGTCCATTTGTTACGAAATATGTAACAGCCACACTCATTTGTGGGGACGGAGTACCGTCATGGGTCGTCGCATCGGATACGCCCGCGTCAGCACCGACGACCAGGACCTCGCCATTCAGAAGACCGCCTTGGACAAAGAGTGCGCGATCGTCTTCGAGGAGAAGCGGAGCGGCACGAAGCGATCGGGACGCGAGCAGCTCGAGCTCGCGCTGAAGGTGCTGACCAAGGGCGACACGCTGGTGGTCACGCGCCTCGACCGCCTCGGGCGCTCGTTGCGCGACCTCGCCAACATCGCTCACGAAATCGAGGCGGCGGGGGCGAACCTTCGGGTGATCGAGCAGAGCATTGATACCGGCACGTCTGCCGGCCGTGCGTTCTTCGGCATGTTGGCGGTGTTCGCCCAGTTCGAGACCGACGTGCGCCGCGAGCGCCAGGCTGAGGGTATCGCCAAAGCCAAGAAGGCGGGCGTCTACACGGGCGGCAAGCCGAGGATCGACCGACATCGGGTCCAGGAGCTGGTCTCTGGTGGCAGCGGGCCGGCCGCGATTGCCCGCGCGCTGGGCATTTCGCGCATGTCGGTCTACCGGATTCTGCGGGAGACGGCCTGAGTCTCCGGCATGCAGTCAGCCCTTCCGACCTTGTACCGCTCGCATCAGCGGACGAAGCCAGCGCGGGCCTCGATCGCCGGGACGCGCCGCGACTTGGCGAAGCTCTTCGGTGCCCTCGTCGGATAACTCCCGGGCCGGCGCACGGGGTACGTGTTGGGCATTGCGAGTGGCAAGAACCCGCATAGCGTCGCTGCCGTTCCTGATCGTGACGCCGGTTCGCGATCCATCGGCGACGAACTCGACCGCATGCGCGGAGAACGTCCGAGCCAGCTTCCGCAGTGTCGAGAGCCGGGCATCGGTGATCCCCAACTCGATCGCCTTGATGGTCCCCTCCGACACGCTGGAGAGGATGGCCAACTCGCGGCGCGACCATCCAGCAGTCCCCGGGCGGCGCGGATCTGGTGCGCCGACAGCACTCTGTCGATCTGCAGCCGATTGCTGTCCAAATTGGCTATCCTCCTTTCTGGCCTGGCACAAAGCGCAAGGGCTCTGAGCAGTGGGCAATTCCCAAGCTGACTCGTGTCACGTGCACAGGAAGTATTCTGCCCTCCGAGTGTATTCTGCTGTCCAAACTGGCTAGCCTGCGAACTGTTTTGGCCAAGGCACGGCGACGTGCACGGAAAGTATTCTGCCCTCCGAGTGTATTTGGCTGTCCAAATTGGCTAGCTCCGGGCTGTTTGGGGTGCGGCTGATGGCCGGGGCACTGCGGCTCATGTCAGTCGCCTCGCCTCCTCCAGCAGCCTGAGGGCCTGGTCGATCTTGGTATCGTAGTCGGGCTCTTGAGCCACGGTTGGTCCGAGCCGGCGGATCAGCTCTGCCTGTCGCGTCCGCGCCACCTCGCCGTAGCTCGAGAACGTGGTGAGCACGCTCTCGTGTCCGAGGTTCTGGCTCCAGGCCTTGAACTCCTCCGGCGTACGGCAACACCGCTCGCCGAGCTGGGCCAGAGTGCGACGGAACGTGTGGGGATGGAAGTAGGGCAGACCTGCTCGCTCAAGGGCATCTCTGAAGATCACCCGGATCGGTGTCGCGTTCGACCAATGCGCGCGGGAGAGGCCAGCCGCTTCGAACTGATGGTCGCTGCCCTGCTGCACGCGGGTCGCCGGAAACAGCGGGTCGTCGGGACCGAACAGCGTGTCCTTCGTCAGGAACATGACCCAGTCGGCAAGGATCTGCTGCACCTCGTCGCCGACCGGAAAGAGCCAGGTGGTGAAGGTCTTGGCGAACTTGGTCTTCACCTCGCGGGCGTCCTGCACGACCTTGCCCTCGACGAGATCGACATGCTTCAGCTTGAGCGACGCCGTTGCGCCATCGCGGATGCCGGTCAGCAGGGTGAAGGCGATGAGCGCACGGTTGCGAAGCTCGATCGGGTTACCGGCCGGCATGAGGTTGATGACGTGCCGGATCTGCTCGAGCGAGGGCACCCGCTTTTCGGGCGACGCTTTGGCGATGCGGGTCTCCTTCTCCGACAGGTTGAAGAAGTCGGCGTCGCCGTAGCTCAGTCGGGAGCGGTAGCCGGGCTGGCCGGCGAGCCAGGTAAAGAAGGACCGCAGCGCATTGAGCGTCGCAAATAGCGTCTGCCGGCTGAGCGGTACGCCGGTCCGCGTGCTCACCTCCTGGGCGAGCTTGCGCTTGAAGGCGACCGCTTGCTCAGTGCGGAACTTCCTGAAGTCGCGGTACCTGGTGTAGCGCTCGAACCGGCTGATGGCCGCGGCGGCAGCATCGACCGAGTCCTCGCTCAAGCGGCGCGCCTCCTTGAGATAAAGGAAGTAGGCGCGCTTGATCCGCTCGTTATCGGCGTTGTGGTTGGCATCGGTTTAAGCCACCTCGTCGAAGTCACTGTTCAGGCTGGGGCCGGAAGTATCTGTTAAACGCCGATCGCCGCCTTGACGCGGGCGCGTGTCAGCGGCAGCTGGCGGATGCGCTGCCCGGTGGCGGTCGCTACCGCGTTGGCGATTGCCGCACCGGTCGGCCCCTGGCTCGCCTCGCCGGTGCCGAGGAACGGCTGCCCCGGCCGGTTGATGACCTCGACCTCGACGCTCTCGAACACCTCGTTGAAGTGCAGGATCGGGTAGCGGCTCCAGTCCCGGCTGCTGATGCGCGTGCGGTCGAAGGCGACGGCCTCCTTGAGCGTCCAGCTCGCCGACTGCAGGATGCCGCCTTCGATCTGGTTCCTGATGCCGTCCGGGTTGACCGCATTGCCGCTGTCGACGGCGGAGACGGCGCGGATCAGCCTGATCCGGCCGGTCTCGTGTTCGACCTCGAGCTCGACGGCGACCGCGCAATAGGCGGCAAGCGTCTTGTACCTGGCAAAGGCGAAGCCCTGGCCCCGGCCCCGCGACAGCTTCGCGCCCGCCTTCCAGCCGAAGCGCTCCGCCGCGAGCTTGACGACGTCCGCCGCGCGCGCGTCGGCGAGGTGCTTCAGCCGGAACTGGACCGGGTCGATCTCTGCCGCAGCCGCAAGCTCGTCCATGAAGCTCTCGGCGGCGAACACATTGCCGTAGGCGCCGAGGCCTCGGAGCGCGGAGACGCGCAGCTTCTGGTGCGGCACGAAGTTGTAGGTGAGCCGGATGTTCGGCGCCCGGTAGAGGGGAACGATGTTGCGGTCGCCGGAGCCGTTGGGCTGCGAGCCCGGCCCCGGGGCGGGCACCGGGAAGGCCCCCGCGATGTGTTGCCCGGCGAGCGTTGCGCCGGCGCCGCCGGGACGGGTCGAGTGCGCGTCGGTCCAGACCTCGTGCTCCCATTCGACCATGTTGCCGTCCTGGTCGAGCGAGCCCTTCATGCGCATCGCCATGCCGGACCCGTAGGGCTCCCAGAGATGCTCCTGCTCGCGCATCCATTGCACGCGCACGGGGACGCCCGGATAGGCATAGGCGAGGAACGCCGCATCCGCCGCGGCATCATCCGCGCCGTTGTGGCCGTAGCAGCCGGCGCCCTCCATGTGGATGCAGCGCACGCGCTCGGGCGGGAGCTTGAGGAGCTGGGACACCGCCTGACGCAACGGGAACATGCCCTGCGCATGGCTCCATACCGTCATCCGCTCGTTCACGTACTGAGCGACCGCGCAGGACGGCCCGATCGAGGCGTGCATCTGATAGGGCCGCCGATACTCGGCCTCCAGCGTCTTCACCGCGGGCGCGGCCGCCGCCTTCTCGTCCTTGATCGAGATCACCCGCTTCGGCTGCTCCTTGAGCCAGGAGTAGAGTACGGCCTGATCGGGCAGCGTCTCGCTCTCCTCCCAGGTGGCAGTCGCGGCCAGTACCTCCATCGCCTTCACCACCTGGTACTCGCCCGCCGCGATCACCGCCAGGAAGTTGCCGTCACGCACCACCTTCTGCACGCCTGGCATACGCTCGACGCGCGCTGTATCGACGCTCCCTAACCGCGCGCCGTAGCTCGGCGGACGCACCACTCGCGCATGCACCATACCAGCGAGCCTGAGGTCCTGCACAAACGCTGCTTCGCCCGTCACCTTCGCCGGGATATCGACCCGCGGCAACGCCTGGCCCATGACCTTGTAGGCCGCCGGGGACGCGAGCTTCGACTTGGGCTCGGCTTGCACATGCAGCATGTTGTCCGTCACCAGCTCGCCGAAGGCGACGCGCCGGCCGTCGGCGGCGATCACCGCCCCATCCTCGGCCTTGAGCTGCTCGGCCGGCACTGCAAGCTTGGCGGTGGCGAGCCCGATCAGGATCTCGCGCGCCTGCGCGGCGGCGTGCATGATCGCGGTGCCGCTCTCCTGCATCGACTGGCTGCCGGCCGTGTAGCCCTCGTTCGCCGTCAGATCGGTATCGGCGGTGATGAGCTTGACCGTCCCCGGCGCCACGCCGAGCTGCTCGGCAGCGACCTGGATGAGCGCCGTCTTGATGCCCTGCCCGAGCTCGGCCTTGCCCGTGAACACCGTGACGTTGCCGTCGGCACCGATGCGGATCCAGGCATCGAGCATGGACGAGGTCCTGAGGCTCCCCGGCAGCCGCGGCGGCGGGGCGGCAGCGGCCGCCGCCGGGGGAGTGGGCGCTTCCTGGGCGCCCAGTTGCGGCGTCAGTGAGAAGCTTACGATTAGCGCTCCGCCCCCAGCCAGCACGGCCCGCCGCGACAGCTCCGCTTGCAGCATCTTGGTCATGGCTCACCCCACACTCATGTCCTGGTCGATTGGGCTGCGGCGGTCTTCATGTACTGGGCCGCGCGGCGGACTGCCTTCACGATCCGCATGTGCGTGCCGCAGCGGCAGAGGTTCGGCTGCAGGTGACGGCGGATCTCGGCGTCCGTCGGCGACTTGTTGGCCTGCAGCAGCGCCTGCGCGCGCACCATGATGCCCGGGATGCAGTAGCCGCACTGGGCCGCCTGCTCCTCGATGAAGGCGCGCTGAATGGGCCCGGGCTCGGCCGGCGTGCCCATGCCCTCGAGCGTGGTGATCGGCCGGTTCTCGAGGACCGAGATCGGCACCACGCACGAGAACACCGGCTGGCCTTCGAGCAGCACCGTGCACGCCCCGCACTGGCCGAGACCGCAGCCGAACTTGGCGCCGTTGAGCGCCAGCTCGTTGCGCAGCACATAGAGCAGTGGCGTGTCGGGGTCGGCCTCGACCCTGTGGGACTGGCCGTTGACGTTGAGCGTGATCATGGTCTCTCCTTGCCGCGTTTGCCGCCTGCGGCCTGCCTCACGAGCCTTTCCCGGCGGTCCTCGCCCGGAGCACCGCCTCCTCGAGTCCCGGCCACGCAGGCCGATCGCTGAAGTTGGCGCGCACGTAGCGAACGAGCGCGACCACCTGCTGATCGGTGAGCGCTGCACCGAACCGCGGCATGATCGGCCCAGTCTCGCCCGCGGGCGGCGCAATACCGTCGAGCACGATGCGGACGACGTTCGCAGGCTCCGGCGCGCGCACCGGTGTGCTGAGCGTCAGGTTGAGGGCGGGCGACAGCGGCGCGCGGCCGGCCTCGCCGTGGCACTGAGCGCAAGCGCCCGCATAGATCGCCGAGCCCGCGTCCTGGGCACCGGCCCTCGTGGCTTCGCCGGCTGCCTCGCGCGCACGCTTGACGCGCGTGGCGATCTTCTCAGCCTGCTCCTGGCGCTCCCGTGTCGGCGTCCCGGCCACGTCGGCGACGTAGGTCGCAACCGCCCGCACATCGTCATCCGAAACGCGCGCGAGGTTGTGCACGACCGGTGCCATCGGCCCCGCCGCCGCCCCTTGCAACGCCTCGCGGCGTTGCCGCAGGTAGCTGTAGAGGCGCTCGGGCGTCCACGGCACGGCCGCCGGCGACTGCGCATTGAGGGCCGGCGCCGACCAGCCGTCGGACCAGCCGCCGGCATAGGGCCGATTGCGCTCCTCGGCACCGAGCGCGTTACGCGGTGTGTGGCAGGCGCCGCAGTGGGCGAGCCCCTCCACGAGATAGGCGCCGCGGTTCCACGCCTCGCTCTTGGACCGGTCGGGCTCGAACAAACCTCGATCCAGGAACAACAGCTTCCAAGCCGCCACAAGTATGCGGTGGTTGAGGGGGAACAGCAAATCGTTGGGCGGTGTCTCGGCGCGCACCGCCTGGCGTGTCATGATGAAGGCGTACACCGCCTTGATGTCGTCATCCCACACCTTGGTCATGTGGTCGTAGGGAAACGCCGGGTAGAGGTGGCGCCCGTCGCGGGCAGCACCATCGCGCATGGCGCGCTTGAACGCGGCCTCCGACCATCGGCCGATGCCGGTATCGGGGTCGGGCGTGATGTTGGTGGCGAAGACGTTGCCGAACGGCGTCTCGATCGGCCGCCCGCCGGCGTAGGGCTCGCCGTCCGGCTTGGTGTGGCAGACGCTGCAGTTGCCGATCGCCGCCAGCTCGGCACCCTTGCGGATCAGTGCGGTATCGAACGTGCTTCGCGAGCCTTCAGCGGGCGCGATCTCCGGCCACCACGCCAACGCGAGCAACCCGAGCACGCCGGCCGCGAGGATGACGACCACCGCGAGCAGCGTCCGAACCAACCACTTGAGCCACATGAGATCGTTCGCGCCTGATGCCCGACCACTGTTTCCCTCGGCCCCGGGGCCACTCTAGCCTGGAAACGGCAGAGGGTCATCCGGGTTCCGGAACCGCGCGGACCGTTGACACACCTCGTCGAAAGCAGCGTAACCTTGATGCTGTGTTCCGCGCCGTCAGGGAGGAAGGGTCATGATCACAAGAGCTATCCAGGCGCTGACTGTACTTTCGACCGTCGCCTTGTCGGCGGGCGCCCTCGGCGCCGAGCCTGTGGCCGACTTCTACCGGGGCAAGGCGGTGACGCTCGTCGTCAGCAGCGCCCCCGGCGGCGGCTACGACGCCGTCTCGCGCACCGCCGGGGAGTGCCTCCAACCCTTCAGGAACGGACTGCTCGGACAACTTCTTGATCTGGGTCCGCGCCTCATCCGCGTTTGGGTATCCCGACTTGAGCAATTGAGCTCGCTTCTTTTCGATCCGCTTCAGCAATTCCGACGATGGGCGAGGTCTGTCTCTTTCCACCGGGCGAACAAATCTGCTTCGGACAGCTAATGATGCTTGCGCGTTTGGTCCCCGATACGATCGACGGCGACTTCATGATCTATTCGCTTCGCGATCCGAACCTGATGGATCGCGTTCAAGACAAACCAATCGGCGCGACAGTCCAGCACTTGCGCGCGGGCGGCGTAGAGACCT
>JBIOVC010000122.1:0-3405 GCA_044867545.1 Hyphomicrobiaceae bacterium
CCAGGGCAGCCGGTCGAGTCGCGCGGCAATGTCGGTCTCGACGACCGGGGGCGACGGCGGTACGCTATCGCGCAGAGTGGAAGCCTGCTCCAAGAGTGACGCCCCCATCCCTTTGTCAGCGCGGCCCCGTACCATTCGGGCCGCTTGGCGCTGAAACGTCTGGGCGAGGCAAGAGTTCCCCTGCACCAGCGGCGTGCAGGTCCGGGCGCTATTTCTTCACCAGCGCGCTCGCTTCACTCGATGACAACTGGTAGCAGGAGGCTCTTACTTCAGCAGTTCTTTGACAAGCGCGCTGGCCTTGCCGAAATCCATCTGGCCGGCATAGCGCTGCTTCAAAGCGCCCATCACGCGGCCCATGTCCTTCGGCGCCGTCGCGCCAAGCTCCTTCACCAGCGCGGCGATGGCAGCCTTGGCCTCCGCTTCGCCCATCTGCTTTGGCAGAAACTCCTCGATCACCGCGATCTCGGCCGCTTCCTGGTCGGCCAGGTCCTGGCGCTTGCCCTGCTTGTAAGTCTCGATCGAATCGCGGCGCTGCTTCACCATCTTCTGCAGCACCTGCACGATGTCGGCCTCCGTTGGCGGACCCGAGGGCACCTGGCCGCCGGTGCCGATGCCGAGCTCCCGGTCCTTGATCGCGGCAAGCATCAGGCGCAGCGCGCCGAGCCGCCGCTTGTCGCCGGCCTTCATGGCGGCCTTCATCGCCTCACTGATCGCGTTGCGCATGGACCCTCCTCTTGCCCGGCTGATGTAGGCGCGTGGCCGGCGCCGGGCAAGTCCGGACGGTCGCTTGTTGACGGTCCGAAGGGGTGGAAATAGGGTCCCGGCGATTGCAGATTGAGTGTGCGGCGAGCGGTGCCGCGCGTGCAACGAGCTGACGGAGCGTCCCTTGACGGCGACCACCACGACGAGGCCCAGCGCTGCGGCCTGGGCCGACCAGCCGACGACGGGCCGCCTGGTGCTCGCCGACGGGACGGTGATTGCCGGCTACGGACTTGGCGCCACCGGCTCTGCTGTCGGCGAGGTGTGCTTCAACACGGCGATGACCGGCTATCAGGAGATCCTGACCGATCCTTCCTATGCCGGGCAGATCATTACCTTCACGTTCCCGCACATCGGCAACGTCGGCACCAACACGGAAGACACCGAGACCTCGAACCTCGCGCAGCGCTCCGGGGTGCGCGGGTGCATCATCCGGGCGCCGGTGACGGAGCCGTCGAACTATCGCGCGCTCGAGCCACTCGACCGCTGGCTCAAGTCGCGCGGCATCATTGCACTCGCCGGGATCGACACCCGCGCGCTCACGGTGCGCATCCGCGAGCAGGGCATGCCGAACGGCGTCATTGCGCATGATCCGGCCGGCCGGTTCGACCTCGACAAGCTCAAGGCCGACGCGAAAGCGTGGCCCGGCCTGCTCGGCCTCGACCTGGTGCCCGAGGTGACGAGCGGCCAGAGCTACACTTGGGACGAGATGCGCTGGGTGTGGGGCAGGGGCTATGGGCGGCAGGCAACGCCCGAGCTTCATGTCGTCGCCGTCGACTATGGGCTCAAGCGCAACATCCTGCGGTGTCTTGCGAGCTCGGGCTGCAAGGTGACGGTGGTGCCGGCAACGACGTCGGCGGAGGACATCCTCGAGCGCAAGCCCGATGGCGTGTTCCTGTCGAATGGTCCCGGCGATCCGGCGGCGACGGGCGAGTACGCGGTGCCGGTCATCCGCAAGCTGATCGACAGCGGGACGCCCGTGTTCGGGATCTGCCTCGGGCACCAGATGCTCGGCCTTGCCGCCGGCGGGCGGACGCAGAAGATGCATCAGGGCCACCACGGCGCGAACCATCCGGTGAAGGACTTCACGACCGGCAAGGTCGAGATCACGTCGATGAACCACGGCTTCACGGTCGATCGTGACACGCTCCCCGGCAACGTGGAGGAGACGCATGTCTCGCTGTTCGACGGCACCAACTGCGGGCTGCGCTTCAAGGACCGCCCGGTGTTCTCGGTGCAGTACCACCCGGAGGCGTCGCCCGGCCCGCAGGACAGCCACTATCTTTTCACCCGCTTCGTCAACCTGATGCGCGCGCGCAAGGGCGAGCCGGCGCTGTCCGAACGGTGATAGGGGCGATGCTCACACGGGCGGTTGTCGTTTGTCTGGCGGTCCTGCTTGCGGGCGTTCCGGCAGCGATCGCCTCGGCGCCGACGGTGGAGGCACTGCAGCGCTTCACCTGGACCGTGCCGCTGTTGCGCGATCATCCGCTTGTCGGGCGCATCTGGAGCTTCAAATCGAAAGACTTCGTCGCTCACGCGGCACTGGTCGAGGCCGTCGCCGGCGCTCCACTGGTGCTGCTCGGCGAGGTGCACGATAACGCCGATCACCACCGCTTCCGCGCGGTCCTGCTGCCGTTGTCAAAGGCGCTGGTGTTCGAGCAGATCCGGGACGATCAGCGCAAAGATCTCGAGAGCTTTGCGGGGTTTCGGGAGCATGCCCGTCGGCTCGCCACGGCCGACGACCTGATGCGGTTCCTCGACTGGAAGAGCACCAGCTGGTCGCTATCGTACAAGCCGCTGCTTCAGGCGGCGATCGGCTCCCGGCTGCCGATCCTGCCGGGTGACGTTTCAAGAGAGGCTATCCGTACGGCCGCGCGCACAGGCGAGCAGGCGGTTGCGCCAGAGGAGCGGCAGCGGCTCGGTCTCGATGTTGCTCCGGGCCCCGACGCTCAGGACTCGCTGCTCGGCGAGCTCGAGGCAAGCCACTGCGGTTTGATGCCGAAATCGGCGTTCGGGAACATGGCCTTCGCTCAGCGCTATCGCGATGGGCACCTGGCACGGGCGCTTGCCGACGCGTCGGCCGCACACGGACGCGCGATGCTCTTTGCCGGCAACGGTCACGTCCGCAAGGATCGGGGCGTGCCGTGGCATCTGGAAAGGATGGCGCCCGGCAAGGCGGCCGTCGTGGTCATGATGATCGAGGTGGAGGAGGGCAAGAGCGAGCCGGCTGCCTATTCCGATGCGGTGTCCGGCGATCGGGCGGTTGCCGACTTCGTCGTCTTCACCCCGCGCACCGAGCGTGACGATCCGTGCGAGCAAATGCGCGAGCAGGCGAAGAAGAAGAGCGCGTCGCCGCCGTGAAGAGCTGGATCGAGTTCTGGGACAGCGGGCACGCGATCTATGTCAACGATCGGCACAAGACGCTGCATGCGCAGGCGGTCGGCCGCGCCATCCTCGCCCATGTGCCCGCAGGCCGGAGCGCGGTCGTGCTCGATCACGGCTGCGGCGAGGCGCTCTATGCCGAGGCGGTGGCGCCCTCCTCAGCGCAACTGATCCTGTGCGAGGCGGCGCCGCGGGTGCGTAGCGCACTGGCACGCCGTGTGGAGAGCATCGGCAACATTCAGGTGGTCGATCCGGCCGGCGTCG
>JBIOVC010000123.1:0-2746 GCA_044867545.1 Hyphomicrobiaceae bacterium
CAGGGTTCGCCAGGACCGAAGTCGGACTATATCCCATTGTCCGCGGACGGCGCAGCGCACAGTTGCCGCGCCCAGCCGGACTCCAAGCTTTGCTTACGGATCAGGAAATTCAGTTGCCGGAATCGAGTGGCTGCGTACCCCGCGGCGTGCCGTCGGCATTGAAGGTCAGCCGCTCGACCTTGGCCTCGGCCTGCTTGAGCAGCTTGTCACAATGATCGCGCAGCGCCTCGCCGCGTTCGTAGATTGTTATACTCTCCTCGAGATCAACATCCCCGCGCTCGAGCCTGCCGACAATGCCTTCGAGCTCCTTCAGCGCACGCTCGAAGGTCATGTCCTTGATGTCGGCGTGTTTGGCCTCCGCCGGTTTGGCCGTGCTCGTGCTCATAAGAGTTCCTTGGGTTTGGGGCCGCGGGTGGGTCGCAGCCGTTCAGGCCCCCATCAGGGCCTTCACGTGCGCCGCTACCGAGCGGCCGAGCGCCTCGAGATTATAGCCGCCTTCGAGCATCGAGATCAGCCTGCCTCCCGCGTGCCGCCGGGCGGCCTTCATGAGGGCTTCAGTCGCCCAGGCGAAATCCGCCTCCTTGAGCCGCAGATTGGCAAGCGGATCGTCCGCGTGGGCATCGAATCCGGCCGAGATCAGCACGATGTCGGGCCCGAAGTTGTCGAGCGCCGGCAGAATGCGTGATTCGAATGCGTCGCGGAACCGGTCGCCTGCGTCGTAGGGCCTGAGCGGGGCGTTCCAGATGTTGCCGACGCCCGACTCCGAGACCGCGCCGGTCCCCGGATAGAGCGGCATCTGGTGCGTCGAGCCGAGGAACAGGTCCTTGTCCGACCAGAAGATGTCCTGCGTGCCGTTGCCGTGGTGAACGTCGAAGTCGACCACCGCGATCCGCTCCGCCCCGTGCTTGGCACGCGCGTAGAGAGCCGCGATCGCCACATTGTTGAAGAGGCAGAATCCCATCGCGCGGGCGCTCTCGGCGTGGTGCCCGCAGGGGCGCACCTGGCAGAACACGTTCTTCACGCCCGACTCCGGATCGACGACCAGATCGACCGCTCGCAGTCCGGCCCCGACCGCGCGCAGCGCGGCTTCCCATGAGCCTGCCGACATCACCGTGTCCGGGTCGAGGTGGACGTGGTCGCCGGGCTCCGGCCGCGCCGACTTGATCGCGTCGATGTACGACTTGGGATGCGCCAGCGCGATTCCGTCCTCCACGTCCGCCCTGAGCGGCGCCTCCTCACGGTGCAGATAGGTGAACTCCTCCCGCTCGAGCGCTCGGTCGATCGCACGCATGCGGTCCGGCCGCTCGGGATGGCCGGGACCGGTGTCATGCTCGACGAAGCAGGGATGGGTGATGAGGACGGTAGACATGGGGCGGCACAGGTTTCGATGCGGATGAGCGATATATTGGAACGCGATGTTAGCGGACAAGCGCCGGCACGCCAGCAAGTTCTCTCACGGCTTTAGCGCGATCTTCGCAATCCTGACCCCTGGCGGCGGCGCGCTGCTGTCCGGCACGAAGAAATCGGGCGCAAGCTCGGCGGACGGATCGACCCGGTAGTGATCGAAGTCGCGCACGCCGCCGACCTCGTAGAGCAGCGTATCGTCGATCAGGAACTGGCCGGTGAAGTTCCGCGCCGGCTGGGTGAAGACCAGGTGCGCCGCGTCCGCCACGATGTCCGCCTTGCGGCTCATCCGCATCAACATCGCCCCGCCGAGCAGGTTGTTGACGGCCGCCGTCGCGATCGTCGTGCGCGGCCACAGTGCATTCACCGCGATGCCGTCGCGCTTCAGCTCCTCAGCGAGCCCCAGCACGACGAGGCTCATGCCGTACTTGGCGATCGAGTAGGCGACATGGCCGGCGAACCACTTCGCCTGCATGTCGAGCGGCGGCGACAGCGTCAGGATATGCGGGTTCTGGGCGCGCTTCAGATGCGGCAGGCAGGCCTTCGAGGTGAGGAACGTGCCGCGCGTGTTGATCTGGTGCATCA
Source organism: Hyphomicrobiaceae bacterium (assembly GCA_044867545.1). Taxonomy (GTDB): domain Bacteria; phylum Pseudomonadota; class Alphaproteobacteria; order Rhizobiales; family Hyphomicrobiaceae; genus DATLZB01. The sequence goes on from JBIOVC010000123.1 coordinate 1,990, forward strand.
GGTCGAAGCGCTTAAGGTCGGTCTCCTCGACCGGCGTTAGCGAGATCGCGCTGGCGTTGTTGACGCAGATGTCGATGCCGCCGAACATCTCGGCGGTCCGCGCCACCGCCACCTCGACCTGGTCCTCGAAGCGAATGTCGCACTGTATGGCCAATGCCTTGCCGCCAGCGGCCTCGATCTCCGCCGCCGCCGTATGGATCGTGCCCGGCAGCCTCGGGTTGGACTCCGCCGTCTTCGCCAGGATCGCGATGTTGGCGCCGTCGCGCGCCGCGCGGAGCGCGATGGCGAGGCCGATGCCGCGGCTGCCGCCGGTGATCAGCACTGTCTTGCCTTTGAGGCTTGCCATCGTAGAGCGCCTTTCTTGCCTCGCCTCAGCCAGGCTGCGGCGAGCGCCGGCTGAAAAGCCAGCGCCACGCACGCGCCGGAAACGTGATGAGAGCCCACGCCTGCAGCGCCAGCGTCCACAGCAGTGCCGGGACGCCGACGAGTGGCAGGAACACGAGCGCGAAGATCAGCAGCCTCACGAGCCGCGCGGCGTGATAGCCGATCGCGATGCCATACTCCTCACGCCGCTCCGGCGGCCACACCCGTCGCCACCACCCGAGCGCTGCGGATAGCCCCATCAGCCCCATGATCAGGAACCCGAGGTAGGCGAATTGAATGTCGGATGGGATGCCGGGCACGATCCGCTGATCGAGCTCCTTCTGGCGCGCTTCGCTTCTCACATCCGCACTGATCGCGCTCGTCACCACGCGCC
>JBIOVC010000124.1:0-3630 GCA_044867545.1 Hyphomicrobiaceae bacterium
ACATGGCAACCGGCAGCAGGATCGCCAGTGCGCCGATGTTGTTCATGAATGCGGAAAGCGCAACGACCAGTGCCACGAGCACGAGCACCTGCAGGTTCGGCCGCTGCAGCAGCGGCTCCAGATGGCCAACGAAGCGCTGGAGGATTCCGGACGTGCGAATCGCGCTGCTCAGGATCAGGACGAGCGCAACGGTGATGACCGCCGGATCGCGAAAGCCGTCGAAGGCCTGCTCCGGTTTAACGAGCCCGAGCGCGAGCGCCGCGACGAGGGCAAACGCGGCAACCACGTCGTGGCGCCAGCGGCCCCAGACGAATAGAACGAGGGTGACCGCGAGCAAAGCGATCAGACTGATCTGGCCGAATGTCATGTCGCCTCGATGGTTGAAGCTCAACGCTCACGAATGGAAACTGTGACCAGGCCCTAGGCTGCCAATATTCCCACCAAAGCCTTCATACTGGTGCACATATGTTGCTGGACTCTGGCGGCGGCCTTGCCCTCGCAAGCCATGCATAATAGTATGCGCATAGATAATGCGCACTGAGAGCAGCATGAACAACGCCCCGCTCCGGAAGAAGAAGGCCGTCAACCTTTCACTCGATGCCGAGCTGGTAGCCGAGGCCAGGGCCGCCGGCACCAACCTTTCGGCATTGCTCGAGAAGGCGCTCCGCGAGGAGCTGCGCGAGCGGCAGTTGCAGAAATGGCGTGAGGAGAATCGCCCTGCAATCGAGGCGCACAACCGCTTCGTAGCAGAGCATGGACTCCTGAGCGACGAGTGGCGGAAGTTCTGATGCGTCAGTTCGACGTGTTCCGCAACCCGTCCGCTCAAACCCGCAAGGCCATGCCCTATCTGATTGTGCTGCAGCACGATCGAGTCTCGGAAACCTCGTTCGTTGTTGTTGCCGCACTCGTTCCGCCCCTGAAGTCCGACGCCTCGTCACGTCTCTATCCCGTGTTCCGGCTTGAAGGAAAGGAGCTGATGCTGCTGACACCGGATCTCGCATCTTTGCCGCGGGCATCGCTCAAGCAGCGAATTGCCAGCCTTGAGCATGAACGAAATCGAATTGTCGCGGCTCTCGATCTGCTGTTCGCCGGGAGCTGAGCATGACCGCCGACCTCGTCAACCTCAACAAGGCCCGCAAGGCCAAGGCCCGCGCCGCCAGGCGCGAGGAGGCCGCGCGCAACCGTGTGAAGTTCGGCCGCCCGAAGCACGAGCGCGAGCGCACCGCCGCCGAGCGCGATCTCACCGGGCGCCGCCTCGACGGCGCGGAGCGCATCACGCCGAAGCGCGATGACTGAAGAGCGGCCCGGCCGGACGAACGGCGCACGGCCGGTGAAGCACTCGTTCACCATTGCCGGCCACCGCACCTCGATCTCGCTCGAGCAGGCATTCTGGTCCGAGCTCAAGGCCGCCGCGGCCGCCGAGCAGAGGTCGGTCGCGTCATTGGTCGAGGAGATCGACGAGCGCCGCGGCGAATCCGGCCTGTCGAGCGCGGTGCGGGTGTGGGTCCTCGATCACGTGCGCACACTGCCATCGCAAACGCCGCCGAAGCGCTGAGCGACCGCTGCCCTACTGCTTCTGCAAGAAGCTTCCCGAGTCCGGATACGGCGGGACGTCGGGCACGACGCTCTGGCGCCGCCGCACGGGGCCCCCGACCGTGCTCGGCGGATTCGTACCCGGCGCGGCGCCAGGCGGCAGCGGGAACGGTGCCTGCAGCACCGGCGGACCGGCTTCGGGTAGAGGCGGGGTCTCCAGCGCCTTGATCCGCTCCTGGTCCTCCCGCCTGAGGCGCTCGAGCTGCTCGACCTCCCGCTCCATCCGCCGCACCATCAGCTCGCGCTCCAGACTGTCGAGCGTGATCTGCGGCTTGAGCGTGCCGACTGCCGCCAGCGGACCGACGTAGACGACCGAGACGCCCGGGAGCTGTGACTTGCCCGGCGCCTGCTGACCGCGGGCAACAGCGCGCTTCGAGATGATCTGCCACTCGCTGTCGACCTTGAGCTCGGAGAGATCGACCGTCGTCTCATTGCGCACGCGCCCGTCCGGAGCATCGATGACGAGCACTGCCGCCCTGACCGCGCCGTCGCCGACCTCGAGCGCAACCTTGCGCGTGCCGACAGCCAGCGCACCCTCCTCGAGCGCAAGTCTGAGCTCGCGCTCGAGCGTGCTGCGGCCGCCCTCGGTCGCCCCCGCAACCACCGCGTCGGCCGCCTTGTCGACGGCGCCCGCCGCGATCCCCGAGACGCGCGCATCAGTGATCTCGGCCGTGCCCTTGCCGGAAAGCTGCGAGACCAGGCTGCGCGGGCTGAGCGCACGGCCCTGCAGGTCGAGCGACACGGTTGCGGTTCCCTTCGCCGACGGCTCGCTGCCGCGCCGTGCTGCAAGCTCCTCGAGCCGGAGCCCTTCGAGCCTGCCGGAGAACGACAAGCTGGCGCCCGCCGCCGCCTTCTCGAGCGCCATCGTCGAAGCGAAACGGCCGCCGAGCGCGCGCCCTTCGAGCTTGCTGACCTTCACCCGCCCGGGTGACAGCTCGGCGGCAAGCTCCGCATCCGAGAGCGCGATCCGGTCGGCCACCCGCAACGATCCGGCCGACAGCACGAGCTGGCCCTCGATCCCGTCGAGGTTGCCGAATGCGAACGGCACGTCGGGCCACGGCGATTGCGATGCATCTGCCGCCGCCTCCGCCGTCTCCGTCCGCCCGTCGATGAGCAAGCCGATGAGGCTTGCGACGGACGCCTCGCTCGCCTTGAGCCGCCCGTCGACGCGGAGGTTCGCCCCACCGGATAGAAGCGTCACAAGACCCGAGACCTGGGCCTTGCCGATCTGAAGTCCACGCGGCTCGAGCCGTACCGTCTTGCCCTTGGCGCTGAGGTCGAGCGTGCCGCTGATACCGATGCCGGCCATGCCTAGCCGCCGCCGCGGGCCGATGAGGTCCTGCACCTGGCCAAGGTCGCGAACCGCGACGCCGACCTCGCCTGCGGCATCGATCACCCCGGCCGCATCGAGACCCGTATTGCCGCGGAAGGTGAGCCGATCCTCGCCCGTGCCGAGCTCGGCAAACGTGACGAGCGACGCCGCCGATGGACCGTTGACCTTGATGACGAGCGACGCACTCCGTGCCGCAGACCGATCCCCGGACGCGCCGCCGACGAGCGCGATGACGTCCGGCCCGTCGAGCCTGACGGTCGCATCGATCGGCGCCTCGCGCCAGCCGTCGAGCCCGCCATCGAGCATGACCGTCGCCGAGGCGCGCGTGCGCTCCAGCATCCCGTCCGCCCTCACCGTGAGTTTCGGGCCGTTGCGCTCGCCGAACGTGCCGGTGAACGCGAGGTCGAACGCCGAGACGCCGGCCGGAAGCAGGCTCTTCGGCAGCGGATTGGCGGTGCCGACGAGACCGCCGAGCGCCGCGACCGCCTCTGCCGTCGGTGCCGAGACGAACCCGCGCACCTGTCCCGATGGCCGGCCGCCGGTATCCTTGACGTCGCCCTGCATGTCGACCCTGAGTCCGTCGGCGGACGTGAACTTGAGCACCGGCATGCGCACCGCGCCGCCGGCAATCGAGATGTCGGCATCGACGTCGCTGAGCTTGACCGGACCGTCGATCACCTCGTCGGCGCGGATGCGCAGCGCGA
>JBIOVC010000125.1:0-3772 GCA_044867545.1 Hyphomicrobiaceae bacterium
CGCCCGCCTCGAAGGGCACACGCATACGGTCAGCAGCGCCAGCTTCAACGGTGACGGATCGCGCGTGGTAACGGCGTCCCACGACAAGACGGCGCGGGTGTGGGACGCGACCGCTGGCAAGGTGCTCGCTCGCCTCGAGGGTCACGCAGGCTATGTCGACGGCGCCGCGTTCAGCAGCGACGGGACACGAGTGGTGACGGCATCCTGGGACAGGACGGCGCGGGTGTGGGATACGACGACCGGCAAGGAGCTCGCCCGCCTCGAAGAGCACGCAGATAGGGTGAACAGCGCCGGTTTCAGCGCCGACGGGGCGCGGGCGATAGCTGGTATTCATAGGGCTGCGTTCAGTGCCGACGGCCGACGGATAGTCCGCGCCAGCTCCGACAATACAGCTCGCATTTGGCGAGCATTTCCTTCGACCGACGAGCTTGTCCAGACCGCCAAGTCGCGCATGGGACGCTGCCTCACACGCGAGCAGCGCCTGGCCCACTTCCTCCCCGAGGCTCCGCCGACCTGGTGCGTCGAGCGGCGCTTGTGGCCGTACCACGGCGACGGGTGGCAAGCATGGCTCCCCCAGCGCAAGGCTTGGCTCGCCACCCGCGAAGGCCCCGAGCCGCAGTTGCCGAAGGCCGCGGAGTAAGGCTCGAAAGGTCTTGCCAGGTACAGCGAACGGACGCTCCTGGCGCATCGCCCCCTCAAGCCGCCTCCGCCACGCCCATATAGGCATCGAACGCCGCCCAGAACCGGCCGCGGATGTCGTCGCTCTCCTGCAGGATCTCGTGCCTGGAGTTGGCGAGGATCACGTGCGTGCCGACCTTGAGCCGGCTCGCGAAGTCCTCGATCGCCCGGGGCTCGACCACCGTGTCGCGCCCGGCGATGAAGAACATCAGCGGCACGCCGATCCGCCGCGCATAGGCCGGATCATTGAGCATCGCCATCGACCGGAGCGCCGCCCGGAGCCAGCCGATCGTCGGCCCGTCGATCTGCAGCTGCGGCGAGGCATCGACGAGGCCACGATAGCGGAAATAGCGGTCGTGGTCGGAGGTGAGCGGATTGGTGTCGAACACGCCCTGATCGAGCGGCCCCGTGCCGACGTAGAACCGGCTGAACCCGAGCTTGCAGCCCACTTCCGCGTAGATGCGCGCCACGCCCTTGGGGAACCCGATCTTCTTCCAGGAGAGATCGAGCATCGGCGCCGACAGCACCATGCGCTCGAACCACGTGCCCGGCGCCCCCGCGTTGCGCAGCAGGATATGGCCGCCCATCGAATGCCCGAGGCCCAGGTAGGGAGGCGGGCAGTCCGGCAGCACGATCTCGCGCATGAAGCAGGAAAGGTCCCGGTCGTACTCGGAGAAATCCGAGATGTGGCCCTTCCGCGGATCGCTGAGCGGCCGGTACGACCCGCCCTGGCCGCGCCAGTCCATTGCCGCTACCGCGAACCCCCGGCGGCGGATGTCGGCGATCACCTCGTAGTACTTCTCGATGAACTCGCCCTGCCCCTGGAACAGGCAGATCGTGCCGCGGCGCGGAGTTCGCGTCGAATCCCAGATCGCGTAACGAAGGAGCTGGCCGTCGTAGCCCGGAAAGTTGCCGACCCGCGCTCCCGTCGGCACCGGGTTCGAGGCGGTGTTCATCAGATCGGTCATGCGGCACCGCTCCCGGCGTCTGTGGACTGAGGGAGTCCCACCATAGCCCGGCCCGGGCGTTACAGATCAAGCCCCTCGTAAATGAAGTTCACGCCGATCCGATTGCAGAGGTCCCGCTGCTCCGGGTTCCTGACGGTCCAGAGCACGAGCGGAACAGCGAGCCGCGCCTTCAACTTGCGGAGTGAACGTTCATCGCCCGCGCGGATGTCATAGCCGACGAAATGCGGACGGGAGATGAAATTGAGCAGCAGGTTCTTCAAGGCGTACCGCTTCAGCAATCCCAAGTCCGGCCGGTCGGAGAAATCGCCGGCGAGCTGCCCGCGTGGAATGTGCGCGGCGTTCCGAACGAACCAGCCGAGGCTGTAAGGGTTGAACGACTGGACGGCGAACGCGCCGGAGTAGCCGGCGAGGTCCGCCGTAACCCGCGCCTCCAGCAGGCCGACTCCGGCCTCGTTCTTGAGCTCGATAAGGAGCGGCACGCGCCCTTTGACGAGGATGAGCACGTCGGCGAGCGCCGGCACACACTCCGCCGTGCCCATGAGCCGCAAGGCGCCGATCTCCTCGGCTGTCGCCGCGCGGACCTCCCGGTCGACGCCGGTCATCCGCCGGAAATTGTCATCGTGGAAGACAATGACCTGATCGCCCGCCCCAAGCTGCACGTCGAGCTCGATCGGGCGGTTTGCGGCGATCGCCTTCTGGAAGGCCGCAAGCGAGTTCTCGGGCGCGTCGGTCGTATTGTGGAGACCGCGGTGCGCAATCGGGCGTTCCGCAATCCAGTCGATCGCAACCATGACGAAGAATTCCGGCCCCGCAATGGCCGTTTGCTAGGCGGTGCCGATCGCGCCGGTCAAGCAACGAACGGTCGGCCGATATGTCTGCAAGCGAGCGCGACGACCAGCCAGGACCTGCTAGCTGTGACTCCTCAGGAGGTTATCCCCGGTCAAGCCGAGGCGGCTGATGGGAGGCCTTTTGGCGAGGCTAGCGTGCGGCCTGTGCCAGTTGTAGCGATGGAGCCAGGGGGCGAGAGCCTCCCGTCGCTGCTGTGAGTTTTCGAAGGCGGTAGCGTAGGCCCATTCGCGCAGCGCGGTCTGAATGAACCGCTCGGCCTTTCCGTTGGTCTGCGGGGTGTAGGGCTTGGTGCGGATGTGCTTGATGCGCTGCCGCGTGCAGGCTCTGGCGAAGGCGAAGGATTTGTAGCAGGCGCCGTTGTCGGTCATGACGCGATCGACGGTGACGCCGAGGCTCTTGAAGTAGGCGACGGCGGCCTTGAGGAAGGCGATGGCGCTGCCTTTCCTTTCATCGGGCATGATCTGGGAGAAGGCGAGCCGGGAGTGGTCGTCGATGGCGACGTGGACGAACTCCCAGCCTGGCGCGGTTCCGTTCTGGCGCTGGTTGCTCTGGCCGCGGCGATCGCCGGTGATGCGATGGCCGACGGCATTGAAGCGGCCGAGCTTCTTGATGTCGAGGTGGATGATCTCGCCGGGGCGCTCGCGCTCATAGCGCGGTCTTGGCTGCTGCGGCTCCAGTGCCGACAGCAGGCTCAGGCCGCGACGCTTCAGGATGCGCGAGACGGTGGCCGCGGAGATGGCGAGCTCGCCGGCGATGTGCTGCTGGGTGCGGCGCTGACGGCGCAAGCTCTCGACGGCATCGGCGGTGGCGAGCGGGGTTTGGCTCGGCGATGAAAGAGGTCTTGAGGAGCGGTCGCGCAAACCAGCGACGCCTTCAGCCTTGAAGCGCGCGACCCATTTGGCGACGGTCTTCGCCGTGGTGTTGAACTGGCGCGCTGCCGCGGCCCTGCTCAAGCCCTGGTCCACGACGGCTCGGACCATGGCCTCTCGACCTTTGGGCGTGAGGCGGGCATTGTTGTGGGTGTTCATTCGGTCCCCCCGGCGAATCGTTGAGGTTTTGGCGACATCAACGTTCCCGGTCCGGACCGAATGGACAACCTCCAGAAAGTTCACAACTAGAGCATGCCAAGAAGGTCACGACGACCAGGGGCAAAGCGCCCGATGTAGGGGCGCTCGATGCACCTAATGAAGATCTAGAGCTCGAGCTCGCACTGCCGGGCCAGAGCGGCGTACTGCGAGAGTTGGCGTTGGATCAGTGGCGCGGTTTGGCGAGTCGAA
>JBIOVC010000126.1:0-2911 GCA_044867545.1 Hyphomicrobiaceae bacterium
CGAGCCGTTCCCGGATCTTGAGCGCTCGGCTTGCGGCCCGGGCAAACGGCGGCTCGAATTGCGTTTCATACCTCAGCCCCTGACAGCGCCGGCAGCGGAAGTAGGCTCGGCCGTAAAGGATCCGGCACTTGCGGCCGCATGACGGGCACTGGAACCACTGTCGCCGACCGCCGAAGTTCGTGGTGGTCTCGACGAAAGGCACGAACTCGCTGACGTCGTGCCACTCGCTGCCCGGCCGGCGATGCTTGTAGACCAGCCTCACCCCATGGCCATGGCACTCGATCCGGATGGAGCCGGTCTCCGTTCCCGCGCGCGACCAAGTCAGCGAGTTCCAGCGGCCTGGATTGAGTAGTTTCTTGCGGCGCAGCCACGCCAGGTCGATCGAGTGGAATTCATGGCACTTGTCGACCAACAGTCCGAACCCGCCATGTCGTCCAGACCCTTGCCCGCCCATTTTTTTCTCGTCGCCGGTTTTTCCCGAAATCAATTGGCAAGTCCGGGTAACCTTAGCGCCCGTGGCCCCCCATCAGCTGGTATTGCCAAACGAACCCATTTGGCTCAAGCCGCCTCGCTTTGGCGCTCAGCTCCATCCGCGGCCGCAGCATCGATGGTTTTCATTCGCCACTCCTGCGCCTCGCGGAGCGCCTTCAGGGCCTTGTAGAGCTGATTGTCCAGCGTGGTCTGGTAGCGCGACAGCACCTCGAGCTGCTCATCAGGCAGGATCAGGCGCCTCTGGCGAAGTTGGGCGGCAAGTGCGAGCAGCCGGGGTCGGTTCTCGGCGCGTTCGAGATCCTCGTGACACCAGTCGACGAGCGCCTTCACATAGCCGGTCAGTCCGCCGTCATGGGCGCCAACGTGTTCCTCCACGCTCTCCTCGTCCTCCTCGGCGTCGGACTTGAGCTGGGCCCAGGTGAGAGGCGCGTTTCTTTCGACGGATTCGAGCGTGATGGCTTCGAGCCTGCCGAGTTCGTCGATGACGCCTTTGCACCAGGTCAGCTGCACGTCATCGAAGGGCTGCAGGTGGTCCTCCTCGATGTCGGTACCGAGCACGGGATCCCGCTCGTGCTCGAGCGCCCTGGCAATGTTGGGGTCGCGCCGCTCCAGCGTGACACCCGCGGCCTCCGCACCGACCAGACGCCGCTGCCGCCAAAGATTGACGGCAATACGCTCGACGATGGCAAGCTCTATGCATCCGATCGGATCGAGGGAGCTCTGCAGTTCGAGCAGCAGGGCCTCGAACTCTGTCGGATCTTCGTCCTCGAGAAGCAGGCGAGTGCTCAACAGCCCGTGCCTAGTGGCGTTGCGGCTTGCCGTGATCTTACCGTTGATCGTGACCGGCCCGGTGCTCTTGCCCGCGTTTCTCCGGTTAGCAGGCTGCGGAAAAACTCCCGCTGACAGGGGGTGACGAGTCTGATTCCGTCATTCCGGGACGTCGCGGGAGGTCGGGATGCGCGGATCGGACGAACGGACGGGATCTCTGTTCAGCTTCGTGGACCTTGAAGAGCGGGTGCCCAGGCGCCATCCGCTGCGCAAGGTCCGGCAAATTGTGAACGACGCGCTGGCGGCACTCGATGCCGATTTTTCCAAGCTCTACGCGTCGGAAGGTCGGCCCTCAATCGCGCCGGAGAAGCTGCTTCGCGCCTCGCTGTTGCAGGCGTTCTTCTCAGTACGCTCCGAGCGGCAGTTGATGGAGCAGCTCGACTTCAATCTTCTGTTCCGCTGGTTCGTGGGCCTCGGCATCGACGATCCCGTCTGGGACGCGACCGTGTTCACGAAGAACCGCAACCGGCTTCTCGATGCTGATGTAGCGGCGAAGTTCATGGCGGCCGTGCTCGCGCATCGTGAGATCAAGCCGCTGTTGTCGAGCGATCACTTCTCGGTGGATGGTACGTTGATCGAGGCGTGGGCAAGCCTGAAGAGCTTCCGCGCCAAGGATGGCTCCGACGAGCCGCCATCGCCCGGCCGCAACGGCGAGCGTCAGTTCAAGGGCGAAAAGCGCAAGAACGATACGCACGAGAGCACGACCGATCCCGACGCCAAGCTCTACCGCAAGAGCAACAACGCGGCAGCGAAGCTCAGCTATATCGGGCACGCACTCGCCGAGAACCGGCACGGCCTCGTCGTCGAAGCCGACACCACCAAAGCCACCAGCCGCGCCGAGCGCGAGGCGGCGCTTCTCCTGATAGAGCGGCACGATCCGGGCTCCGAGCGGCGGCTGACACTCGGCGCCGACAAAGGGTACGACACCGCCGGCTTTGTCGCGGAGTGCCGGCGCATGTGCGTGACGCCGCATGTGGCGGCGAAGGTGAAGCACTCGGTGCTCGACGGTCGCACCACGCGGCATGCGGCCTATGCCACGAGCCAGAGGAAGCGAAAGCTCATCGAGGAGGCGTTCGGCTGGGCGAAGACGATCGCGGGCGTGGCCAAAGTGAAGGTGCGAGGGCTCGCGCGCGTGCGCCACTGCTTCACGCTGGCGATGACCGCCTACAATCTGATCCGCATGCCCAAGCTGCTCGGATGGGCTGCCGCCTGACGCGAAAAGATGGCCCCACGGGCCGTTCTGTCCACATTCGAGCCAATGCCAACGCACCTTCCGAACGGGCAAAGCAGACGAGCTGGCCGGTATTTCAGCAGCCTGCTAGTCCACAAGGTCAATAGTAAGCATCGGCTGAAGCTCATGTTTCGCGTTGGTGACTTCGGCATTCAACCAGATGAGTTCACCTCGTCGTTGGAGCTCGGAGATGGGCTTGATCCTGATACATCGCGGCCGGGAAAACCGGTTCACGAATTGAATCTCGACGAATTCCTCGGTCACAAGCTCATCATCATGCGTGGGGGGCGGGTTTCGCACACGGTCCGAGACGTGATCAAATTCGCGGCCGTTGTGGCGGGCGGCATTCACCACACCGAG
>JBIOVC010000127.1:0-3135 GCA_044867545.1 Hyphomicrobiaceae bacterium
CATGTTGCCTGCCCGCGTCTCACCCGACCAAGTCCCGGCCCTTTTCGTTTGCCATCCCCTGTCCTAGGGTACCGCCCGAAAGAGCGACAAGGAATTGCCCTACATGTTCTTCAAGCGTGCCCGCCAGGACAAGCCCGAAACTCAGGACGGCAGCAGCACCCGGGCCGTCCTGGCGAACGGTCAGGGCGCGCTCGATCCCGCCGAGCTGCGCCGGACCGTGGACGCCAAGGCGCTCGGCTTCCGCACGACCGACGACCTCGAGCCGATCTCCGGCCTGATCGGACAGGACCGTGCGCTCCGCGCCATCGAGTTCGGCGCGAACATGAAGAGCCACGACTTCAACATGTTCGTGCTCGGTCCTCCTGCCTCCGGCAAGACGACCGCAGTCACGGCCTATCTCGCCAAGAAGGCCGCCGAGCAGCCGGTCCCGGCCGACTGGGTCTACGTCAACAACTTCGACAACTTCAACCGGCCGCGCGCGCTGAAGCTGCCGGCCGGACGTGCCAAGACGCTCGCCGCCAGCATGGTCGGGGCGATCGACGAGCTGCGCAATACCGTTCCCGCGATGTTCGAGAGCGAGGACTATCAGGCTCGCCGCCGCGCCATCGAGGAGGAATTCCGCGCCGGCAACGAGGAGGCGCTGGAGGCGCTGAACCGCAAGGCGCAGACCCAGAACATCGCCATCCTGCGCACACCCATGGGCTTTGCCATGGCGCCCATGCACGAGGGCAAGGTGGTGAAGCCGGAGGTCTTCAACGCGCTCCCAGAGGACATGCGCAAAGGCGTCGAGGCCAAGATCGAAGCGTTGCAGAAGGAGCTCGAGTCGATCCTCGAGAAGATGCCGAAGTCCGATAAGCAGCGGCGCGCCAAGCTTCGCGTTCTGAACGAGGAGATCGCCGAGCGCGCCGTGACCGAGGCGCTCGACGATTTGAAGGCCGCCTTCAAGGATCTGCCTGAGGTTGTGAGCTCCCTCGACGCGTCTCACCGCGACCTCGTCCGCAACATCGGCCTCTTCCTGGCCTCGGGCGGCGAAGAGAACGAGATCGTCAAGCAGCCGGCCGACACCTCACGCGATCCCCGCTTCCGCCGCTACATGATCAACGTCCTGGTCGCCAACGGCACCGAGCACAGCACCGCACCGATCTTCGAGGAGCTCAATCCGACCCACGGCAACCTGATCGGCCGGACCGAGCACATCTCGCAGATGGGCGCGCTCTTGACCGACTTCCTGCTGATCAAACCCGGCGCGCTGCACCGCGCCAACGGCGGCTACCTGCTGCTCGACGCCCGCAAGCTGCTCTTGTCTCCATTCGCCTGGGAAGCGCTGAAGCGTGCACTCAAGGCCCGGGAGATACGTATCGAGCAGCCGTCGGAAACCATGGGACTGATCTCCACCCAGACGCTCGACCCCGAGCCGATCCCGCTCGACGTCAAGGTGGTGCTGCTGGGCGACCGCGAGCTCTACTATCTGCTCGCCGCCTACGACCCCGATTTTCCCGGACTGTTCAAGGTCCAGGCCGACTTCGACGACACCATCCAGCGCTCGGATGAGAACAACGGCGCCTACGCGCGTGTCATTGCTTCAATCGTCAAGACGCACAAGCTCAAACCCCTCGACGCCGGCGCGGTCGCTCGCATCATCGAGGAGGGCGCGCGCCTCGCCGAGGATCGCGAGAAGCTCTCGATCCAGATCGGGCGCATCTCCGATCTCGTGCGCGAGGCCGACTACTGGTCGGGCAAAGCCGGACGCAAAGTGTCCACCCGGGAGGACATTGCGCTGGCGATCGAGGAATCCACCCAGCGTGCCGACCGCCTCCGCGACCGCTCGCATGAGATCATCGGCCGCCACATCGTCTTCATAGATACCGAGGGCACGAAGGTCGGACAGATCAACGGCCTCTCGGTGCTCCAGCTCGGCGCGTTCTCGTTCGGCCGGCCGAGCCGGATCACCGCGCGTGTGCGTATGGGCCAGGGGCGCGTCACCGACATCGAGCGCGAGGTCAACCTTGGCGGGCCGCTGCACTCCAAAGGCGTCATGATCCTGTGGGGCTTCCTCGCCGGGCGCTACGCCGAGAACGTTCCTTTGGCGCTCGCTGCGACCCTGGTCTTCGAGCAGTCCTACGGCGGCGTCGATGGCGACAGCGCCTCCTCGACCGAGCTCTACGCTCTGCTGTCGGCGCTAGCCGACGTCGGCATCAAGCAGTCGATCGCGGTGACCGGCTCCGTCAACCAGCACGGCGAGGTGCAGCCGATCGGCGGCGTCAACGAGAAGATCGAAGGCTTCTACGACATCTGCAAGGCGCGCGGCTTGAGCGGCGATCAGGGCGTCATGATCCCGAAAGCGAACGTCCAGCACCTGATGCTGAGAGAGGACGTGGTGGAGGCGGTCCGCCAAGGCAAGTTCAACGTCTATGCCGTCGGCCACGTCGACGAGGGCATCGAGATCTTGAGCGGGATCAAGGCCGGCAAGCGGGGAGCCGACGGAAGGTTCGAGCCGGGCACGATCAATGCCCTGGTCGAGGAGAAGCTGAATGCTTTCGCCGAGCGGGCCAAGGCGTTCGGCCGGCAGGATGGCAGGAGCTCGGGCAACGGGAGTTCGATGTCATGATTGCGCAGGTCGCGGAGGCCGGAGAGTCCCGTGGCCGCGTGGTGCTGCAGCTTTGCTCGGGCCGGCCGAGCCCGGTGGCGATCGAGGCCGCGATTCGCATCGCCCGGGCCTTTCAGTCGGAGATCGAAAGCCTGTTCGTCGAGGACACCCAGCTGATCGAGCTGTCGGGCTTTCCCTTCGCCAAGGAGATCTCGTTCTCCGGCCGCTCGACGCGCGCCATCACCAGCGGTGACATCGAGCGGGACATCCGCTTCGCATTCTCCGAGGCCTGGCGCCGTATCGAGGCTCGTGCGCGGCGGGCCGAGGTCCCGCTGCGTCAGACAATCGTACGCGGCGAGCCGGTCAAGGCGCTGGCCGCGGCCTGCGCGGAATGTGGCCCATGGAACCTTGTCGCGCTTGCCGAGCCGTTCACTTCACCGGCATGCCCACCGCTGGGCCAGCTCTTCGACGCGGTTAGCGGCACCACCGGACTGATCGTGGTTGGCCCGGCCGCCCGGCGTACCGAAGGGCCGGTCCTAGTCGCGGTC
>JBIOVC010000128.1:0-3963 GCA_044867545.1 Hyphomicrobiaceae bacterium
ACATGCGGATCTCTCCTCGATCGTGGTGCTGCGGGCCGGGGGTGCTCTGAGTACGGACAAATGCCCGCACGCCCCGAGGCTAGCTGCCGCTCCGGGGGAGCAATATCCGGGTTAGTACTGGTTCTTGGGCGGGCGGTTCTCCGGACGGCGCGTCAACGCCCGGCTCAGTTGCCGTGCCAATCCGGCTGCCCAAAAGCAGACCGGCCGGAGCGGGGGTGTCCGCTTCCGGCCGGCCATGCTCGTGTCCTGGTGCGCGGGGGGAGCGCGAGGACTCGATCAACCACGGGTGTCTTCGAAGGCCTTGCGGGCGAGGTCGGAACGCTTCAGCCCCTGCCGCTCGAGCTCCTCATCCGACTGGGTGCTCAGCTCCTCGTAGCGGTGGGCGGCAGCGCCCGCCCGATCCATGATCTCCATCATCTCCCGCAGCGGCGCGAACATATTTGAGAAGGTCGTCGCGGGCGACCGCGTGGTGGTCGCCGGCCTCATCATCGCGACGTTATCAATGTTAGCAATCATGGCCGAAGCCTCCGGTTTACTGTTGCGATCATCACCACCGGTCTTGGCGGTGCGAGCAGTGAACCTTGCGCATTCACTATGCCCAGGGGCTCGGCTGGTCGCTGTTCCGCGTGGAACACGGCGAAAGACTCGTGCACGGCGGCCGGAAACGGCGGATGAGTGGCTCGGGCAGCCGCCAAGGCCATTCAACTTGAGCGCCTGGAGGGATATCATGCGGCGCTGACAGCAAGCCGCGGCGGTTGGAACCGGTGCCTACTCCTCAACATGTCCTGTTGCGCGGGGATACCCTGCAGAAGCTCCGGCTCGGCTCGGGGCTCATCCTGTTCTCGTTCGCCGCGACCCATTTCCTCAACCACGCGCTCGGCCTCATCCACCTCGAGACCATGCACGAGGTGCAGCAGTGGCGCTGGCTGGTGACGCGATCCTGGCCCGGCACCATCATCCTCATCGGCGCACTCGTCACGCACGTCAGCCTTGCGCTCTACAAGCTTGCCAGCCGGGCGACGCTCAGATTGCCGCCGTGGGAGCTGCTCCAGCTCGGGCTCGGGCTGGCGATCCCGTTCCTGCTGTTCCCGCACATCGTCAACACCCGCATCGCCCGGGTCTACTTCGGGGTCAACGACAACTACCTCTACGAGCTCGCGCGGCTGTGGCCAGAGAGCGCGGTGCTGCAGAGCACGCTGCTGCTCCTCGTCTGGGTCCACGGCTGCATCGGCATCCACTTCTGGCTGCGGCTCTATGCGCCCTACCGCGCGATCCAGCCGGTGCTGCTGTTCATCGCAATCGCCATTCCGCTCGCGGCACTTGGCGGGTTCATGGTCTCGGGCCGCGCGGTCGCGCAGCTGATCGAGAACAAGGAGATGCTGGCCAAGGTCAAGGAGCTGACCCAGTGGCCCAGCGCGGCGGACGGCGACACGCTCGCCGGCTACCGGATGCTGGTCAGGATCGAGTTCGCGGCGATTCTCGTGGTGATCGCCGGCATCATCGCCTGGCAGCATTTCTCGCGCCTCGCCGGGCCGAAGATCGACGTCCGCTACGTTGGCGGTCCGACGCTGCGCGTGCCGCAAGGCCCGACGCTGCTCGAGATCAGCCGCATCAATCGCGTCCCGCATGCCTCGGTGTGCGGTGGGCGGGCACGATGCTCGACCTGCCGGGTCAGGATCGAGGAGGGCACATCAAGCCTCGATCCGCCGCGGTTCCCGGAGGCGTTCACGCTCGCCAGCATCGCCGCGCCGGAGGGCGTGCGGCTCGCCTGCCAGATCAGGCCGCACGGACCGCTGACGGTGACGCGGCTGCTCCGGCCCGCGAGCACGGGGCCGCAGGCGGCGGAACTGCAAGAGTCCGACTCTGCGGGCGTCGAGAAGTCGCTCGCCGTGATGTTCCTCGACCTGCGCGATTTCACACAGCTCTCGCAGAACCGGCTGCCCTACGATCTCGTCTTCATCATGAACGAGTTCTTCGCGGCGACCGGCTCAGCGATCGTCACCCACGGCGGCTGGATCGACAAGTTCCTGGGCGACGGCCTGCTTGCGATCTTCGGACAGCGCCATGGCGTCGAGGCCGGGTCGCGTCAAGCGCTCAGGGCTGCGCGCGCGATCGACCTCGCGCTCGACCACGTCAACGCCAAGCTCGCCTCCGAGATCGGCCGCGATCTTCGGATCGGCATAGGTATCCACGCCGGGCCGCTGCTGATCGGACGCATCGGCTACGGCGAGGCGGTCGACCTCACGGTGATCGGCAGCGCTGTCAACGTGGCAAGCCGACTCGAGGCGCTCGCCAAGGAGAACGCCTGCCAGATCGTGCTGTCACGAGAGGTTGCCGACAAGGCCGGCTGGAAGGACGCCAGCGCGAAATCGATGACGGTCACCGTGCGCGGGGTCGACGACTCGCTCGAGGTGATCTGCATTGCGCGGGGCCGCGACCTGCCGGCGAGCATCCTGGCCGCGGTCGAGGCAGAGATGGAGAAGACCGCGCGCTCGCGCGAGCGCAGCGGCACCTCGATCGGCGCGTGAAGCGGCTTTCAGCGGAACGCCTGCGCCGTCATGTTGACGATCTGGACGCGGCGGTTCTCGTCCGCCCTGGGGTTCTTCGGATTCTTCGGCCGCTCCTCGCCGAAGCCCTCCGAGATGAGCCGCTTTGGATCGATCGCGTAGGTCTCGATCAGGTAGCGGCGCACAGATTCCGCGCGCCGCTGTGAAAGGCGCAGGTTGTAGCGCGCCGGGCCGTAGCCGTCGGTGTGGCCGGCGATCAGGAAGACGCTGCCGGCAAGACGAGCATCGGCGAGCGCACGCCCCAACGGATCGAGCGCCGCGGCCGCTTGCGGCGTGATGGCTGTAGAGGCCATTTCGAAATTTATCTCGAGATCGATGCTCGGCAGCTCGTTCCGGTCGGCGTCCTCGACGGCCTTCTGCGCCGCTGCGACGGCGGGCTCGCCGGAAGGCTGGGGCTCAGGCGGCGGTGTGCTCGCCGCTGCCGCTGGAGCCGACGGCTCGGGCTCCTTCTCCTTTGCGACATCGGTCTTCGGCTCCGCCGGAGCAGGCGCCGCCTCTGGCGGGCGTGACACAATCGTCGCCGCCGGCGGCGCAGCCGGGGCGGACGGCTCTGGTTCCGCCTCCTTCGCGACATCGGCCTTCGGCTCGGCAGGAGCAGGCGCCGCCTCGGACGGAGGGCGTGGCGCGATCGTCGCCGGCGGTGCCGGCGCCGACAGTGGAGAAGGCGGCGCGGCCGGCGGGACCGAGACGGCTGGAGCGGACGGCGGCGCCACGGCCGGTGGCGTCGCGGCGGGCGGAGTTGCGCGCGCACCCTGCAGCTTACGGATCAGGTCCTCGACGGCCTGCTGCTGGGCCCCGGACTGCGCCTTGCCGAGGATCTCCTTCAGCGCATCATCGGCCGAAGCGGGGCTCGCGCCGAGCACCGCGCCTGCGGCGGCCATGCACGCGAAGGCGGTCGCTCTCGTCCGTGCAGACATCACGTCGCCCGTTCCTGCACACCTTGGTTGCGTCGGCATTGTACCGCCCGGCAGCGTAAGGACCAACGCACGACGCGGCGGAAGGATATCGCCTTGACTTGTGCGGTGCAGCATGACATAAGCCGGCATCGCATGAAGCGATTCTCGGCGCTCCAGCCGCGTGAAGGGCCATCTTCCAGGACCGTTTATCGTTCGTCCTGGCTCGTTCGCCCACCTGTCGAGCGCCTACGGAAACTCCCCACCCGACTGCCCAGGCCACGCGGGGCGTCTTCACGAAAAGCCGCGCGCATGTGCGTTGCGGGCCGACAGCGATCGGCCGCCCGCGAGCGCCCGGCAGCATGAAAGAGAATACATTGACCACATTCAACGACCTCGGCCTCGGCGCACCGATCCTGAAAGCGCTCGACACCGAGGGCTACGTCACGCCGACGCCGATCCAGGCGGCGGCAATCCCGGCGGTGCTCGCCGGGCGCGACCTC